>CANJXQ010000131.1 GCA_947478805.1 Betaproteobacteria bacterium
CCGGCAAGACCGTCACCGGGACCGTCGCGAAGCTGCCGAAGTCCTCGCCGTCGAAAGCCTTGTCACCTTCCGGATCGGCCACGCCGGTCGCGGCGATGGCCGCAAAGTCGAACAACTTGCGATCGAGCAAGTGCGACGGCGTGACGCGGGATAGCGCATTGAAGATGCTCTCGATGCGCCCGGGGAAGAGCTTTTCCCATTCGCGCAGCATGCGCTTGATCTGCTTTCTTTGCAGGTTTTCCTGCGAGCCGCACAGGTCGCACGGGATGATGGGAAAGCCGCGCAGCTCGGCGTAAGTCTCCAGGTCGCGCTCGGCGACGTAGGCCATGGGCCGGATCACCACTTGTCGGCCGTCGTCGGACACCAGCTTGGGCGGCATCGACTTCAGCTTGCCGCCAAAGAAGAGATTGAGGAAGAAGGTCTCGATGATGTCGTCGCGATGGTGCCCGAGGGCAATCTTGGTGGCGCCCAACTCCGTGGCCACGCGATAGAGCACGCCGCGGCGCAGCCGCGAACACAGCGAACACATGGTCTTGCCCTCGGGCAGGACGCGTTTGACCACCGAGTAGGTGTCCTGCTCCTCGATGCGGTAGGGAATGTCCAGCGACTTCAAGTAATTGGGCAGTACGTCCTTCGGGAAGCCCGGGTGCCCCTGGTCCAGGTTGACTGCCACGATGTCGAAAGCGATGGGCGCGCGTTCGCGCAGCTTGAGCAGCACATCGAGCATGCCGTAGCTGTCCTTGCCGCCGGACAGGCACACCATGACGCGGTCGCCCTCGGCGATCATGCCGAAATCGCCGATGGCCTGCCCAGCCAGGCGGGCGAGGCGCTTGTCGAGCTTGTTGGCTTCGATGCGCGCACGCTCGGCGCTCTTGTGGGAGACCGCCGGACTCAAGCCGGGACTGGCGCCAGCCATGGCGTCTTTTGTGGCTGGTGCGCCTGCAGCAATTTTGTCGGGAGCATTCATGGAGGCTGAATTATCCCGGAAACCCCCACTTAATGCGCAGCCGTCGCCACTTTGTCACCTGCGCGCGGGCTAGCGAGGAAATGATGCGCGAGGAATGCCAGCATCCCGGCCGCGGCAATGGTGCCGGTCATGGGCAGTATCGTGCCGTTGTGGAAGAAACTCACCGAGGAACTCGCCAGCGCCGCCATCAGGAACGAGAGGCAGCCGAACATCGATGACGCGGCGCCCGCGCGCGCACCGAACGGCGCCATGGCCTGCGAGGCCGCCAGCGGCTGCACCAGGCCCAGCGTGCCGCTGTAGAAGAGCTGCGGGATCATGATCGCCAGGAGTCCCCACAACCCGAATCCGGAGAACAGCAGCGCTGCGCTCACCAGCAACAGGCCGGCCGTGACCGTCACCACCATCGTGCGCGCCAGCAGTCGCTCCGGGGTGAAGCGCTTCAGGAGCGGGCCGTTCAACTGCGAGGCCGCAATCATGGTGGCCGCTGCCGCACCGAACACCCAGCCGAAATACTGCGGCGGGACGCCGAAGAATTCGATGAACACGAAAGGCGAGCCGGTGATGAGCGCGAACATGCCGCCATAGGCGCTGCCGCGCGTCAGCGCGTAGCCTACGAAGCGCCGGTGCGTGAGGATGGTGCCGAAACCGGCGATCACGGCGAAGAGGTCTTTCGGCACATGCGTGTGTTCGGGCCGGGTTTCCTTGAGCTGCACGGCGATCGACACGAAACAGGCCGCCCCGGCGATGGTGACGAACCAGAAGATGGCGCGCCAGCCGAACCACGTCAGCACCTGCCCGCCGAGCAGCGGCGCGAACACCGGCGCCACGCCCATGATGAGCATCAGGCGCGAGAGCATGCGCGCTGCGCCCTCCGGCGGGAAACAGTCGCGCACGATGGCCAGCACCACCACCATGCCGCAGGACGAGCCCACGGCCTGGAAGAAGCGCATCACGATGAGCGCCTCGACCGAGGTAGCCATGGCGCAGGCCGCCGAGCTCAGCGTGAACAGCGCCAATCCGAACAGCAGGGCCGGCCTGCGCCCGTAGCGGTCGGCGAGCGGCCCCCAGAACAACTGCCCTATCGACAAGCCGGCGAAGAACGTCGCCAGCGTGAGTTGCACGCGCCCAAGGTCCGTGCCGAGCCCGGTGGCCAGGGAAGGCAGCGCCGGCAGGTACATGTCCACCGCCGTTGGCCCCAGCGACATGACGGTGCCAAGAATCAGCGCGAGGCGCCGTTGTTCAGAAGCGTTCAGTACGTTCTCCTTGCGCCGCGATCGAGCGCCGGCGACATGGGTTGGTGTTCATGGCAAATGCGGTTGCCGAATGCAGTTGACTGATGCGGCCGGCGGCCGCGCTCAAATGTGGATGGTGCGCCCGCCGTCCACGGCGAGGATCTGCCCGGTCACGAAACCCGCGGCCGAGGCGAAATACAGCACCGCGCCGGCAATGTCGTCGGCATCGCCGGCGCGCTTGAGCGGCGTGTTCGAGACGATGCGCTGGCGCGTGACGGCGTCGAAATGCTGGTCGTCCTCGGGCCACATCACGGCGCCCGGCGACACGCCGTTGACGCGCACCTCGGGCCCGAGCTCGCGCGCCAGCGTGCGCGTGAGCCCCGCCAGCCCCGACTTGGCGATGTTGTAGACCACGTAGTTCTTCATCGGCCGCTCGGCGTGGATGTCGATGATGTTGACGATCGAACCGCCGGCCTTCTTCAGCGCGGGCGCAGCCGCCTGCGACAGGAACAGGGGCACCTTCAGGTTGGTGCCGATGAGGTCATCCCAGTCGCGCTCGCCGATGTCGCCCACCGGCGTGGCATAGAAGGAGGAGGCATTGTTGACCAGCACGTCGAGCCGGCCGAAGCGCGACAGCGTGTTCTTCACCAGCTCGGGCAGCCCCGCGGTTTGAAGGAGGTCGGCTTGCACCAGCGCCACGGAATCGGCGCGCTGGGCGTTGAGTTCCGCCTGCAATGCCTGCGCATCGCCCTCCGCCGAACGGTAATGCAGCATCACGCGGGCGCCCGCCCCGTGCAGGCAACGCGCGATGGCCGCCCCCACGCGGCGCGCGGCGCCGGTCACAAGCGCGACCTTGCCGTCGAGCGGCAGGACAGTTGCGGAGGATTGGGTCATGGAACGCTGCTTGCGAATGCCGGGTAAGGACGATTTGCGGATTCTAGCGGAATGCCGCAGCATTCCTCGATGAACAGGACATTGTCAGATTCACGCTCACGCGAGCATGCCTTGCCGCAGCCTGACGCTGACGCGCTGGCGCACAGCGCGCGCCTGGTCGAGTGCATCCGCTCCGAAATCGCGGCCACTGGGGGCAGCATTGCGTTCTCGCGCTACATGGAACTGGCGTTGTACGCCCCGGGTCTGGGCTACTACAGCGCCGGGTCGCGCAAGCTGGGCGCCGACGGCGATTTCATTACTGCTCCGGAATTGACGCCCCTGTTCGGGCACGTGCTCGCGCGACAGGTCGCGGCTCTGTTCCAGGTCACTTCGCATGCGGTGCTGGAGGTGGGCGCGGGCTCGGGCGCATTGGCCGCATCGCTGCTGGAGAAGCTCGAACAACTGGGGCAGCTTCCCGCGCAATACCTGATCCTCGAATTGTCGGCCGACCTGCGCGAGCGCACGCGCAACACGCTCGCCGCGCGGGTGCCGCACCTCGCCGGGCGCGTGGCCTGGCTGGATCGCCTGCCGCCCTCGTTCTCGGGCGTGGTGCTCGGCAACGAAGTGCTCGATGCCATGCCGGCCGAGGTGTTTCGCGTCGCAACCGACGGCATCGAAGAAGCACGCGTCATCGTCGCAGCGGACGCGTCGGGGACGCGCTTCGACTGGTCATGGCACCCGGCTTCGGGCGCGTTGCGCGCAGAGGTGGAAGCCTTGCCCAACTCGCGTGCCATGCGGGCCTCGCCGCCGCTTGCGACCGGCTACCGCAGCGAAGTTTCGGCCGCCGCGGCCGGTTTCATTCGCAGCCTGGCGGGCGTGCTCGAGCACGGCGCCGCGATCTTCATCGATTACGGATTCCCGCGCCGCGAGTATTACCACCCGCAACGCAGCCAGGGCACGCTGATGTGCCACTACCGTCACCGCGCGCACGACGATCCGTTCTTCCTGCCCGGCCTGCAGGACATCACGGCGCATGTCGATTTCACCGCGATCGCGGACGCCGCCGTGGCGGGCGGACTGGCGGTTCTGGGCTACACCTCGCAGGCGCAGTTCCTCATCAATTGCGGCATCACGTCGCTGTTGTCGGAGCAATTGCCGCGCGAGGACGCCTCGGGGCAAGCGGCTTACCTTGCCGCCAGCAACGCCGCGCAACGCCTGCTCTCGCCTGCCGAGATGGGGGAACTCTTCAAGGTCATGGCGCTGGGCCGCGGCATCGGCGATGACGATGCATCGCTGATCGGCTTCGCGCGCGGCGACAAGATCGATACCCTGTAGTCCGAAGCAAAACTCACGGGGACAACCTCATGGACATCGCCTCCGCCGCCATCGTGTTGTTGCTGGTCATGGACCCCTTCGGCAACATCCCGTTGGTGGTATCGGGCCTGCGCGGCGTGGCGGCAGCGCGCCGGCCGCGCATCGTGCTTCGCGAATGCGCCATTGCCTATGGCGTGCTGGTGGCGTTCCTCTTCGGGGGCCAGGCGTTCCTCGCGCTCTTGGGCCTGTCGGACACCGCGCTGGAAATCGCCGGCGGCGTGATCCTCTTCCTCATCGCGCTGCGCATGGTGTTCCCGCACCCCGAGGGCATTTTCGGCGAAGCCCCCGCAGGCGCGGACGGCACAGCGGGTGAACCCTTCATCGTCCCCATCGCCATCCCGGCCATCGCAGGCCCGTCGGCGCTCGCCTCGGTGATCGTGCTAGTGTCGCGCGACCCGAACCGCTGGCCGCATTGGCTGGCGGCCATCACCATCGCCACGCTGGTCACGCTGGTGATCCTGGTGGCCGCCGAGCGCGTCGCGCGCTGGCTGGGCGAGCGCGGCATCATGGCCATAGAGAAACTCATGGGCCTGATCCTGACTGCCATCGCCATCCAGATGCTCCTGAGCGGCATTGCCGGATTCGTATCGAGCCTGCACTGACGCACCCGCAGGCGGACTACCTGCGCAGCTTGCCCCACAGTTCATCCAGGCGCGCATAGCGCCCGCAACCCGAGGTGTAGAACTTGTAGCGGATCGGGTTCTTCTTGTAATAGTCCTGGTGGTAGTCCTCGGCGGGCCAGAAATCGCCGGCCTTGACGATGGGCGTGACGATGGATTCCTTGAAGGGCTTGGTCTGCGCTGTCTTGGTCTTCGAGGCTTCTGCCTGCGTACGCTGGGCTTCGGTGTACCAGAAGATCGAGGGCCGGTACTGCGAACCCTGGTCGCAGAACTGCCCGTTGATCGACGTCGGGTCGTGATTGATCCAGAAATGCTCGAGCAGGCGCTCATAGCTCAGCTTGGCCGGGTCGTACACCACCTGGACGGCCTCGGTGTGGCCGGTGCCGCCGCCGGACACCTCCTGGTAAGTCGGGTTCTTCTTCTGTCCGCCGATGTAGCCCGACGTCGTGGAAATGACGCCGGGCAGCTTGTCGAACGCTTCCTCGGTACACCAGAAGCAGCCTGCGGCAAAGGTCGCCACGGCCATGCCGGCCGGCGGCGGACCCGCCTGCGCCACCACTTGTCCGGGCACAATCAGCATCCACGCGAGCAGCATCGAAGCATTCCAGCGACGGAACTGGCAGAGAAATGCGTACATGAGTGCTCCTTGAAAGTCGCGACGCTTCATGAGTCGTGGCAGGCCTTCGCACCTTACACCATGCACACCGGGCCGATAATTGAGCGGCGGTAAATCGGCCTGCCATGCTCGACCGCGCAGAGCTGCATTCAGGCGCGCGGGGATTTCGTCGCTCGCGCCGCCTTGCGGCGAGATATCCAGGCACGAAACTCGTCAATACTGATCCGGCCATCGCGATCCGCGTCCATGCGCGCGAATTTTCTCGCTACGCGCGGCAACGCCAACTCGGCTTCGGCGCGGCTGAGCTGCCCATCGCCATCGGCATCGGCGCCGAAAAACACCGCGTCGGTGCGCGTCCTCGAGCCGCCCAGCAGGCGCGCATCGGACCGGCCCGCCATGCGCGTCGCAGCCCTTGACCGCCCGAAGCTGCGGATCTCCTGTGCCGAGAGCTTGCCATCACGATTGGCGTCGATGGCATCGAAGTGGATTGCCAGTCGTGGCGACGCCTTTTGCACCTCGGCGCGCGACAAGTAACCGTCGCGGTCCAGGTCGGCACGACGCAGGCGCTCGCCCTGGCCTCGGGAGGCGCGAGCCTGCTTGGCAGGCTCGACAGGCGCGGGATGCGCCGCCGCATTGACCACCGCATTGTCCGCAGCATCTGCCGTCGCCACAACGAACAACGGCGCGGCCATCGCCACCAACGCGACTGCGCCGGACCAACGTCTGCCAATCAATGCCATGGGGCCCCTTTCAGAATGCGCGATGCCTCGTGACGACCGACATACGCAATCCGTGAAACGTCGGCGACGCATGCCCACTTGAAAACGCCCGGGGCAGGCTGGGCGTTGACCTTAGAGGCCATTTCAGAATTACCGAAACGGCCCCCGATGTAGGGGAGTTTGAGGGGCGTATCCCCTCAATTGTGAAATGAGCTCTTCGATCAACGCACGTGTATTGCCACGGGCGCGGCGAGCGAAGCCTGCACCTGCGGCGGTGCCGGAATGGGCACCGGCACCGGCACCGGTTGCGCGGCAAGCCGCGCTTCCAGCGACCGCAGCTTGCCCTTCATGGCCTCGCCCACATACAGCTGCGGATTGGAGGGCTCGAAACCCGCGGCCTTCTCGCGTTCCGCCACGGACTGCCTGGCGCGCTGGAATGCCGCCTCCAGCGAGTACTTGCGGCTGGTCGCCTGCTCGCGCAAGGCCTCGTCGACGAAAGCGCTCCCGAACCAGGTCGACTCGCTGCCCGCCTCGCACCCGAACGAGGTATGCGTCGCATCGGAGGCGGTGATCACCATGGTATTGGCGTCGCGCAGCGCCTCGATGAAACCGCCCGAGTAACAGGCGGAGATCACGATCACGCGCCACTTGATGCCGCTGTCGGCGAGCATGCGCGAGAGCATGGTCGGGTTGATCTGCTGCAATTGCAGCGGCGGCCAGGCGAATGCCAGTTCGTGATTGGCCGATCCATGCGTCGTGATGTAAAGAAACAGGACGTCCTCCTCGGCGTTCATCACTTCGCCGAATTGCGCAAGCGCCGCACGCAGGTTGGTTGAGCTCGCAATGGGAAGGACAGCCGCCGAGGCGGGATGGTTCACCAGCGCCAGCGAGCGCGCGCTGGTGTCGAAACGGCTGTCCATCAGCTCCATGACGGTCCCCAGTTCGCGCGCGAAAGTGTCCTGCAGCGAGTAGGGTGCCACCCCGAGGAAGTAGATATCCTCCACGCCCGGCCGCTGTTGCGCGAGGCCGGCGAGTCCCCGCGCGAGCAGCGCGCCCTGCGCGTGGAAAATGTCCTCCCGCAGTATTTCCGGCGGCGCGTCCTCTTCCGCCGCGTCGGCAAGCCAGGGCTCGTCGCGGGGCACATAGGCAAAGGCAAGCACCACGGCCACCAGTACCGCGGCTGCGGGCAACGCCCCGCGCGCGCGCCAAGGCACGAGGATCAGTTGCGTGCGCACGGCGCTTGCCGCCGCCCATGCCACATACGCGACATACAACCCCAGTTGCAGGTACGGCGCCGGCGGCAGCCATTCACGATCGAGCGCAATGTAGATGATGGAGCCCGCGATCTCGAACAACAGGTCGGTCGAGGCCAGCATGACGGCGAATGCCGCCAGCAGGGATTCGTCGTGCAGGAGGCGCGAGACGACGAGGCAGGCCAGCAGCAAGAGGCTGATGCTCGCCAGCATCACCGGCAACGCACCGGCGTTGAAATTCCCCTCGAAGTCCAGCCGCGCGGCGCTGCCGGCAACCCACACCATGGCGTTGAAAAAGACCAGCACCGCGAAGGGCGCCGGACCGATGCGAAACGCGTCCCGCGTCACCGGGCGGAACAATCCCAGGCGAAATCCCGCCGAGACATTGGCAACAAGCGATGACATCAATTGGGGCACGCCCTTGGGCAAGAGAATTCTCCGGGAAGTGGCTCGTGAGGGGGGAGGGTGATTCAGCCGCGCAACTGCTTTGGACCTGTGGACAAGCGCGGACGCGGCGCTTTCGCGGACAAAGCAGGCTCATTTGCCTGGGACGCCGATGCCGGCGCCGCGGCAGTCCCCAATGCGCGGATCGCGTTCGCTCGCGCGCTTCGCAATGCCGCGGCAACGTCCCCCGGATGGGCGCGCGCCACGTCGCCCGCATTCACGCTGCGCGCGGCGACGAGCGCCCGCTCGAGGGCAACACGCGGCGGATAGGGAATATCCACCCAGCCGAGGTCGCCCACGCGCGCGCATTCGCACACGGCCAGGAGCACGCGCAGCCGGCCAGGCCGGCGAAAGGCATCGCCCGCCTCGAGCAGTGCGAGCTGCGCATCGGCTGTGGCCTCCGCAATGGTCGGCACCTCGTGCGCGTGGCGGGCCGCGAGCATCGCAGCGTCACGGCATTCAGTGGTCGCCCGCAGCCGCTCGGTGATGGCTTGCATGTCCTGCGGGCCGTGGGGTCGTGGGTCATCGGGCTTCGATTTGAGTTCCAGCGCTAGCAGCCCGAAGCGCGCTTCCAGCGGCAATTGTTCACGCACGGCGTGGCGCAAGCCGCCCATGATGCGGCGCGTGGCGGCGTTCTGCGGAATTTCGCCCGTGGCATCGAACACGAGGTCGAGTTCCGGCAAGTGGCGCGCGAGCAGGCCGCAGGCAGCCAACGCATGGAACATGCGCTCCGGCTCGCGTTCCATCAATCCCTTGGAGAACTCCTGCCATACGCGCTCGGGAACCAGCGCATCGGCCTCGCCGTCATCCACCATGTGGCGCATCAACGCCAGGGTTTCTGGCGCGATGGAAAAACCGAAGCGCGCGGTAAAGCGCGCCACGCGCAGGATGCGCACCGGGTCCTCGATGAAGGCCGGACTGACATGGCGCAGGATGCCGGCGCGCAGGTCGCGCTCGCCGCCGAAGGGATCGATGAGGCGGCCGCCCTCGTCTGCCGGTTCGCGCGCCATGGCGTTGATGGTGAGATCGCGGCGCACCAGATCGTCTTCCAGCGTGACATCGGGCGCGGCATACACCGTGAAGCCGCGATAGCCGCGCGCCGTGTTGCGCTCGGTGCGCGCCAGCGCGTACTCCTCGTGCGTTTTCGGGTGCAGGAACACCGGGAAATCGCGCCCCACCGGCTGGTAACCGAGGCTCACCATCTCCTCGGGCGTGCTCCCGACTACCACGTGGTCGTGGTCCTTTACCGGGAGCCCGAGCAGTTCATCGCGGACAGCGCCACCGACGACGTAGGTCTTCACGCGTTCACTTCTTCGTCGCCAGCCCCGTCGCATTGGGCTCGTCGCCCGCGACAAACTCGGTTTCCCTGCGCGCACCGGCGATCCAGTCCTGCACCGCGGGCAGCGCACGCAGCGCCGCGACATAGGCATTGGCATCGGGGGGCAGCGGCACCGCGTAGGTGGTGAAACGCATCGCCACCGGCGCGAAGAACGCGTCGACGATGCCGAAACGCCCGAACAGCAACCCGCCCTCGGCGGCTTCGCCCCGCCCGTCGTGCGCGGCGCGGCACTGGCGCCACAGGGTGACGATGCGATCCACATCCTTTTGCACATCCGCGTTCATGCCGATGCCGGGCAGCGATGCGCGGATGTTCATCGGCATGCGGCCGCGCAGGTTCTGGAACCCCAAGTGCATCTCGGCGCAGGCCGATCGCGCGACCCGCCGCGCCTTTGCATCCTGCGGCCAAAGCTGCTTGTCCGGATGCAACTCAGCCACGGTCTCTGCGATAGCGAGCGAGTCCCACACGGCCTGGCCATCGACCATCAGCACCGGCACCTTGCCGGTCGGTGAATAGGCCTCGATGCCGACGATCTTCACATCGTCAGTGAACTTCAGCTGTATTTCTTCGAAGGCGATGCCCGACTGCCGAAGCAGCACCCATGGGCGCATCGACCACGAGGAGTAATTCTTGTTGGCGATGACAAGCGAGAGCCTGGGCATCAGTTCGCCCTCACCGGGCCGGCGGATGCCAGCGAAGTGCGGGAGACCGACTGCAGCGCCCTCACGCGCATGCCCGCGTGTGCCCTGCGCTCATCGACCGGCGCGGCAACGCAGGGCCGAATAGCGGCCGCGCGGGTTCTCGCCGCGCAGGTAGGACGGCGCGACGGCTTCGATGGGCGTTGGCGCGATGCCGAAGGGAAGCGGGCTCGATGACACGTTGTCCACCTGCATGGAGTGGAAGCTGTCGCGCGACAGGGGCACGCCGGGGATCCATTCCATGACCCAAGCCTGCAGGAATGACAGTTGGCGCGACAGGGGGAAAATCCAGCGCCGATGACCGCTCTCGCGGCCGGCCAGCGCCGCCAGTTCGCGCAGCGTGTAGCGCCTGGGCCCGACCAGGTCGTAGTCCTGCCCGTAGGTGCTGCGGTCGAACAGCGCCGACACGAAACAGCGCGCGACATCGCCCACGTACACCGGTTGGAATCGCGCGTTCGCGCACCCGAGCACCAAGACTGGCAACCAACGCTGCAGGCGGGCGAACAAGTTGAGGAAACTGTCGCCCGGCCCGAACACCACCGATGGGCGGAACACCGTGACGTCGAGTTCCTTTTGCTGCGCAAGCACCCAGGCCTCGCCTTCGCCCTTGGAGCGCAGGTAGCCGCTCTCGCCGTCGGGGCGCGCCTTCAGCGCGCTCATGTGCAGGATGCGGCGCACGCCCGCCTCGTGGCATGCGGCGGTCAGTTTCTTCGGCAGCTCGACATGCGCCGCGGCAAACTGCTTGCCGTACGGCATGGCGGATCGGCTCTTGAGCACGCCCACGAGGTTGATCACCGCGTCGCAACCATGCACCAGGCGCTTGAGCGTCGCCGGGTCGTGGATGTTGGCCTCCACGACATCGACGCCGGGCATCAGGATGAGATGCTTGGCCCGTTCGCGCAGACGCGTCGGGACCACCACCTCGTGGTGCTCCTCCACAAGTCCCTGCACGATGTGGCGGCCGATGAAACCGGTGCCGCCGAGAACGAGGATTTTTGCCACGCGATTGCCCCGGTTTGCTTGCGCGAACTCGCTAGGTGCTTCAGCGCACTGGTTGCGGCGCTGTTGCGCCGAAAATTTTAACGTATTACCCGCCTCAGAAACGCGTCATGCCCCACGATAACGAGGGATTGGCCTAGCAGCCTGTCGGACTTGAATGGAAATTACGAGTTGTAGCGGCCATGGAAATTGAATGGGACAGAGAAATTGGGGAATTGGGCAGTCTGCGCGCACGATATGGTGCCAGTGCAGGCCTCCCTAATCGCTTATCCCGCCAATACCG
>CANJXQ010000132.1 GCA_947478805.1 Betaproteobacteria bacterium
CCGTCCGCACAGCAGCCTGGGATTCAGACCGCCGGCGCCTTTAACGAAGCTGCCCGCATATGCGGGCAGCTTCCAGCTAAAACCCCCAACAGGAGCGCCACCTATGCACAATCCATAGTCCTTTATTAAAAGCACTTCGAACCGTTACAATCTCAATTACATTGGTATAGAAAGCTCGGGCTGGTCATTATGGGATGCAAAGGTGCGAAAAACCGTGGATTGCTGGTGAGATATGTATTGCCCTGAACAAGCGCAAGCGTCAGGAACATTACTGCAAGTAACTGGTTCTACGGAGCTTTTATATGATTAGATCATTGGCGTAATGAGGGGATGCGAAATCCCATGATTGCCCACCACGAAATCTGGTGTTAAAAGATAAGTACATTCTCAGAGACTGACAGCATTGTCAGAGGCAAGCTACACAGTTGATAACTCAATGAATACAACTACTGTTGGCGTTAGCTGAGAAGTGGCTCAGCAAACTTGAACAGCGCGATCAGTGGAAACGGTTGCGCTAACTAATTGGCCTGTAAGAGCCCAGTTTGAAACTCAGAAACACCAGTCTTTCTGAGGAATCGTGGATTTTGTAGTTTCCTTTTTTGGGGGTAGATATGAACAACAGCAAAATTCTCGCTGCCGTCGTCAGCTTGTCGATATCTGTTGGTTCTGTAAGCGCTCAGACTGAGCTAGCGCCAGTGTACGCCCCGAATCAATCTCAATCTCGCGGCCCTGCTGCCCCGGCGGCACCAAAGACGCCATTTGATGAATGCATGAGCAATGTGGGCTCTACGGTCGTTACCGGGGCAATTGCGGGACTCCTGGGCGGGTTGTTGCGTGGAGCCACACAAAAGAACGGGGATGTTGGTGGGTCAGCAGTTGCGGGAGCACTGATCGGTGTTGTAGGTGGCTTTGCTGTCGCATGGGGAAAATGCTATAGCCAAACAAGCAAGATTAAGAGTGAGCAAGTCACGGGATATTCTTCGGCGGCCAATCAGCTGGGATACAAGCCGTCCCAAGGTGCAGCATTAGAAATTCGCAATGCATATCTTGATGCAGCGGCTGTTGCGCCAGGAGGAATCATGTCCGTTGTTGTGCCGTACTACTTGTTGCTGCCTGACGGTGCGAAAGAAATTGAAGTAACGGAAAGGCAAGCGCTCTTCGCAAAGGATAAAAAGACTAACAAGTACGAAAAGGTAGGCGAGACGAGTGAAAAGCTTGTCGCAAAACAAGGCATGCGAAAAGGTGGAGCTCCTCTAGAGTTGCCTAAGGATGCAGATACGGGGCAATTTGCCATTTCATATACTGTCGAAGCAATGGGTAAGACGGAAGTAAAGACACTTGAATTTGTAGTAACCAAAGACCAGCAATCCCTCGCGAATGCTCAGGAGTTGGCAAAGGGAGAAAGAAGTAAATTTGCACAGATGGGGGGAGACTCACAACAGCTTGCCCTTGTTGCAACAGCCGATGTCGGAAAGTCGATTGGTGAGAAATCTGTACAACCAGAGCCTGACAAAATTGGTGAGAAATCTGTACAACCAGGCGCTGGCAAATCGAGTGCTCAAGTCGCCCTAAAGCGATTGGTTGTTTTAGTGAACACGACAAGTTTAAGAAAAGATCCTGATTCAGGTGCGAATGTAGTTTCAACACTAAAGAAGGGTGAAAAATACCCATATCAAGAATCGGTAAGCATTGGAGGAAAGAAATGGTTCCTCATGACTACTGACGAAGGAAATAAAGGGTGGGTACTCGGCGCTGCTGTAAAGCAAGATCCATGAGCGAGGTGGAGAAATGAGCTACGTTCCTTCGTTCCGGGCCATAAGTTTCAAGCGCCCCCTAGCCTGGAAGAGCCTGCTCTTCGTACTGACCCTGAGCGTTCTGCCAACCTTCGCTCAGGCGTTGTCTACACCCGTGCAAGACAACCATTTGGCCGAAATCAGAGGTCAGCTAATTCAGAATGGGTTATTTGGAGCTGAAGTCGCCATAGATGTAGACGGGCGGATAGCACTGAGAGGTAGCTACAACGATAGCCAGGCAGTAGACGCCGCATTCTCCATTGCTCAAACCGTGGTTGGTGTTAAATGGGTATCGCCCGTTACACCGGAGAATATTTTACGAAAGGACTGGGCGAAAAAGCTTTCCTCATTCTTTCCCACCACAAAACCAGACCGTTCATCAGAAGCCCAAAAGCAGAGCGAACCAATTCGAATTGTTACGACTGGTCGACCCGGAAAAATACGGCAGAAGTATGCGCTCGTAGTTGGAGTTGGCGAGTTTGCCGAGAAAAGAATTAATCGCCTTCAATATGCCACGAAAGACGCCGGGGACTTCTACAATTTCCTAATCAATACTAGCGGCGCTGGTTTTCCTCGTGCGAATGTACAGTTGCTGTTAAACGAGCAAGCGACAACAGGCGCAATCGAGCAGGCTTTACGACTGCTGAAAGACAAGGCACAAGATGACGATCTTGTCGTTGTTTATTTTAGTAGTCACGGAACACCTCCAAACAAGAACGGCACGGTTCAGGTAGTGACATTCGACACGAAAGTCACACCACGACAAAAGGCTTGGGAAACCTCTCTCTCAGAAGACACCTTGGGAGAGTTTATTCAGGGTACGAAGGCAAAGCGACTTGTTATGGTACTGGACACCTGCTACAGCAACGGTGCTTATAGAAAAGTGGACAATTTTCTACCGGTCGGCGGGAAATCACTCGATAGCGAAGATGACGAAGGATTTGGCAATTCACGGAAAATTCTTGCGAGTAGACTGCTTGGTGCAAAAGATCTCTTCCTGGACGAAAAGGAAACGGGTGGGGTGCGGCCGACTTCTGGTGCCGCTAGTGACGGATGGGGGAAGGTACTCATAAGTGCGAGCGATGCAGGCGAACGATCCTGGGAATCGGATAGTTTGAGGAATAGCTTCTTTACCTACTACTTTATTAGTGGGATGTCTCAAACTAAGGACGTCAAATCCGCTTTTGAATTTGCAAAGCCTAGAGTAAGTGATGGGGTAAGAAAGGAAAAAGAGCAAATTCAAACGCCTCAAGTCGTATCTGATCAAAGGGATTGGGCTATTCGATTTTGATTGACAAGTATGCCAACACGAATGAGGGAGGAAATGTGAATACAACCACCTATATCAATAGACTCGCTTTTGCCTTTTGTGTTTCAACCCTTGTATGGTCGTCCGCTCAAGCACAAACAGGTGCAAAGGCCATATTTGAAGGTGTGGACGGAGAACTGAAGGTCATCTCGACCGGAACCAAAGTGGATCGTAAGGTGGCGAAGACTTCAGTTCCCAAGCAACTAGGTCTCATGGCTTGGATTAAATTGCACGACGAATCCGGTGGGAAGGTTGACGTACCGATCAGCAGAGTTTTTCGCTCAGGCGAGCGTATTAGCGTAAGTTTGCGATCAAATAAAGCCGGTTATCTCTATGTAGCAACCATTGGCAGCTCTGGTGCATCAACGATTCTTTATCCGAAATCCGGAGATCTCGTCTCAGTGAATCCAGGGATGACCTACGAAGTACCAAAGCAAGGTGCAATTAGATTCGATAGTCAAGCGGGCACGGAGGAACTAATGGTGGTGTTGTCCCCCGTTCCTCTTGAACAGATCAAACTTGACGGTGGGCGGCAGATCGAGGCTACGACGCCGGCGACGTCATCGACGGTGAAAGTTGCAAGCGCACAAGTACTAGCTGCGATCGCTAAATCCGATGGCGCAAAAGACCTGATGTTTGAGGATGAGCCAGACAAGTCGTCAGCTATCCCCGCGACTTACGCAACGATGAAGCCGAATGTTTTGAATGCGTCTTCAAAGCCAATTGTTCTGACAATGAAGCTAAAACATCAATAATAAATTGCTATGCAAGGGAGTAGGGAATGAGCGACTCGACCAAGTCGATAGTCAACAACCACCTTATTGTCGGCATCGGGGGCACTGGCGGTAAGATCATTCGAGATTTGCGAAAGAGTATTGCTGCAGATCCGCGTACTAACCTAGGAGTGCATTTCGAGTTCCTATTTGTTGATTCCAGTAAGGAGTTGATGAGCAGCGAAGATCCGACGTGGAAGGTGCTAGGAAAGTCCGTGCAACTTGGGGAAAGTCAACAGTTGCTAATCGAGGGGGCCGGCCTTGGGCAACTTCTTGAGGATATCAACGCTTATCCAAGTATTGCTCCGTGGATTGGCCCACTGGACGTCATCCAGCGAATTGCGCGTTCAAACGTAGATTCGGCGCAAGGTGGGCAGCGCCGAAAATTTGGGAGGTTTCTCTTTGCGTGCAACTCGAGAAGGTTCGTGTCTGCTCTTCAAAAGCGCGTGGAGGAATTGCGGAAAAAGCAGAATTCGACGCTCCTGACATTTCATGTCTGTGTCGGGCTGGCCGGCGGAACTGGCGGTGGAAGTGTTGTTGATGTTGTTTCGCAAATTCGCAAGCTTTACCCACACCCGGAAAACTATCGCATCCTCGTCTACGCGCTCATGCCGGATGCACAACCGAAGTCCAATTGGGATTCCGGAAACTATCACGCAAACGGGTACGCAGCATTGAGCGAACTGAATGCATTAGCTACTGGGGCGTATAGACCGCACGATCTTACGGGAAATGGCGAGCGCATGACGCTACCGGCAACAGTGTTTAATGGATGTTATGTCTTTTCAAATGAGAATGAAGCTAACGTCTTTGTCGACGTTGATAGTCAATTGCCCACGATTGTTGCGGATTTCCTATATCAAAAAACACTGGGGTTAAAGTGGGACAACCTTCGACGGGCGGAGGATGCGGAAAATGGGAACAAGGATGACGAACGTTCCGTTGACGGTGCGAATCGAAATGAGCGGTCAAAGCGATTCTTGACCTTTGGAATAAAGCGACTGGTCGTACCAGAAGAAGAGATCAAGGAATACCTGACTTACAACTTTGCTCAGCAAGCAGCAAACCAGTTCATGCACAACAATTGGGTGGATGGGACTGGGTTTGTAGACGAACCGAGGCCCTTTGGCTTTAACGAAGAAGTTGCGAGATCAGATACCCAAAATAGGTGGTTTCTCACCGACGAGCATCTGACATTGTCGGTGGGTATCCTGAAGGAAGATGTTGCGAATACAAAATGGAAGAAGATCTCCGAATTCTGGAGCATCGTCATTCCACAGCACAAGCAAGATATCAAAGGTAGCTTTACAAAGCAGAAGTGGCTCGATGAACTGCGACGTAGGTGTGATCAGATATATACGGAAGGGTATCGTGCCGTTGGTGGCGTGAAACGCTTTTACGAAACTAAGGCGAAAGACAAATCCGAGTTGGCAAAGTTCATGCGAAATTCCATTGAAAAGGATTTGTTTGGCGATTGGCAGAATGGGCAGAAGTCTCTCGGTGAGGTTTCTAAGATACTAGGCGTGCTTGTACGTCAAATTGAGGAAAAACTAGGGCAAGTCGATCAACGATTGGCGAAATTGCACGAGCAAGAAGATGAAGCTGCTGCGCACGTCAGTCGAGTAGCACAGGAATGGTCAAACCGTAGAGGTGTATTAGCAACAATCGGCAACGTAATCAACGATGCAGAAGAGAAGCTATTCAATTCTGCTAGCGAATATCTTACGCAACTCTATGTCTGCCGTACTTATCATCAGGGATGGCTATTTGGGAAGAAACTTCTTGAGGAAGTTAATACTCAAATAGTTGATCTGCGCACTGAGGTGGATCGTTTCTTTTCCACGCTAAGCGACGCCACGCATTTCTTCAAGAAGGAAAATAGTGCTCGATTGGTTGATGAGCCAAATTCAAAGGGAAGTCACAAACTAAAAGTGTTCAATCGCCAAGCAGTCGATGTGGTAAATCGAAAGCTGGGAACGGACGAGAGTATTCAAAAGCAGCAAACACAATTAATTCGCCAGCGGATAGTAAAAATGGTGGGAGAGGTCAATCAAACATTTTCGGCGTTGAATCGGCGCATTGATGCTGTGGCGGTTCGCGACGTACTTGCCGAAGTATCGGAGGAGAGCGTCATCGCGGCCCATAGTTCGATTGGAACCGAAGTAGTGCGAGTAATGAATGTGAATATTGTAGAGAAACTATACGATGAACTGGCGGCAAACGACGAAGAACGTGTGCGTTTTGTAAAGACGGCAATTGCGCAGTCTGGTGTGTATGCAACCTTTGATGAGGAAGAAGAAAGGAAGCAGGGTCCAGGTACGGATCTGGAGAACAAACATCTCAAGACCTCTGCATTGTTTTTGCCCGAGTGTCAGGAGAGGGAGCAATTCTCTCGCCGACTGGAACAACTTTTTCGCGACAATCAATTGGTATCTAGTCTTGACGTAATTCGGGAGGGGGTTCGTAGCAACGAAATTACTCTCATTAGAGTAGACAGTCTATTTCCGCTACGATTTGTGCGATCTCTAAAATTCTTGAAGAGGAAATATGATGAGAGACGCAACACATCGGTCGACAACGCCGTATTGCTGCATGGGGAAGGTGACGGTCTGAATTGGGATTGCATATTCATCAAATCCTCAAAAGAGATCGTAGGAGAGAAGCGGCACGTAGTAGTGTTAGCGCGGGCGCTAGAAATATTGAAGGATAGAACTAGCACTGCAACTGGAAAGAAAGAGACGGTATTAAGTTATGCGGACGAGGACGGCTTGGAACAGGAAGACGTTCTCGGAAAGTCTTTCCTGGAAATTGCGGACAGCCTGTCCCCGTTGGTTCTTGGCAGAATTGAAAGGCTTGTCGAGGGGACGATTCGCTCCAAAGAGTACAAGCACGAAGACACTCGGAAGGAGTTGTTTAAGAAAGCAGTAGGTGTAATAAATGAAGTCAAAGAAGTCCGTGGTAATGACCTGCAAGATGAGATCTACAAGAAATATGCAGCGACCGCCAAACCGCTAAAGACAATGCTGCAGCTTGATGCCTAAAGGGGGGGGGGGATGGCAAAGTACGTTTGTAAAAATCTGGGAATATGTGATCACGCCAATGAGGAAGTGGAGGTACTTGCCGGCAGTGAGCCCAAGTGTCCACATTGTGATATGGCCTTACATTTACTAGGAGACGACGGCACTATAGGAGGGAAGCATGATGGTGCGGCAGGCCGATCTGGAGGTAGGCGAATTTCAATAGCCGTCGCCATAGCTTTAATACTCTTGGGTGGGACGGGATATTTTGCGTATAGCGCCAAGGTAAACAATGACCGCCAGGCATCATCTCCTACCCCAGCGATATCTTCCTCTGACGGCAATGGAAAAGTTGGGGCGACAGTCGGTCTCTCTCCAAATGAAAGTGAAGTGCGAGCTCTTCGCGCCGAAGGGGACGCGAAATTAGTGCGCGGAGATTCCGCCTCCAGCAACGCGAGTGTGCGAGCCGCAGCACTTGAGACAATAAAAATTGCGTTGGTACACATTAAGAAGGGGGAGTTTAGTGAGGCTGAGAAGGATTTGAATTTAGCGAGAGATAGGGCTCCAAAGGAACCGCTGGTCTACTACAACATGGCTGTACTGAGAGTAAAGCAGAAACGCATGGACGATGCCTTTAAAGAGCTAGAGGCAAGCTTCATTAGTGGATTTACTGCTTTCAACAAGATGGACGAAGATACAGATATCTCTGACATGCAAAAAGATCCGCGGTATTCCGTATTGATGGCGAGATATAGACCAACCGCAGCGAAATAATGCGTGATTTTCTGCCACGTAGATTTTTATGGATTGCTTGGGCAATATGTTCTACATTCTGTCTTTCAAGCTGTTCTCGGCAATCAGATATGTTCAGTATTCAAGGCCAGTGGAAGGCTGAGCGATACGAACTCGCAAGTTTCAAACTTCCCGTCGGACCGGGAATTACAATTAAAGAGCGCGAATTTGAGACCTTTGGGCAAGTCGTGCCCATCGCGTCTGTAGAGTCCACAGGATCAAAAGTCATCCTAAATGTACCTACTGGACTTGGAGTTGAAGTGGGTTTGACCTTCATATTTGAAGGTAAAGATAGAATGTATTTTGACGTGCCATTCGTAGGAAAGTTGTACTACAACCGAACCCCTGATTCTCCGAGTCAAATTGCTTCAGAAAAACCTACGGTTAAACCAGCCTCCACCTTGATGGATGACCGATCTCAAGCTGCGAATATGACCAATAGCGCACAAACAAGTGTGCTAACGGCCGATCATGAATCTAAAGGACGCAATTCAATGACAGAGCGCAATCTCCCCGAGATGAGAGATAAAGCGCCAGTTATTGAAGGTAATTCTGCGGTGAATGTAGCACCAGTTGTGAGTATGCAGCGAGCAACAAAAATAAACGATGCGCTCGTAGTGCTCAATTTAGTGAGGACCGGCGTTGAAAAGCTGACTGCCGGAGATCTTGTCGGGTCGGAGAAAGCGCTGCTTACGGCTAAAACCACTGACAAACTACATCCATTGGTCGATTACAACCTCGCAGTTCTCAGGGTTAAGCAGAATCGTAACGATGATGCACTTCACCATCTTGATGACGCCTTCAAAAATGGTTTAAAAGCCATTAGTCTGGTGAAAGCAGATACGGATTTGTCGCCGATACGATCAGATCCCCGTTACTTGGCGCTATTGGCGAAATATGAGTAAGGTTCTGAGTTACCTCTAGATGAGTTCCCCACGATGTTGGGAGGGGCACACAGCTTGGCACGCTCTTGGCACACCCGGAACATCAGAAGCGGTCGCAATAGGCACATATTCTCATTGAAACTCAAGCCTGGAGATAAGTATCGAGAAGCGATGGTGGCAGGCCGAGGATGTCCCGCCCGTAGTTGAAGGTTGAGTTGGTGGTTGAAGCAGTCGTGGGCCCAGAATGCGGGTTCTCGACATCCTCAACCTGAACCGAAGAAAGCTCAACCACCATGAAGAAGTCTACTCGCAAGAATCAGTCCCCGAAGCCACATATCGTGAACAAGAACTGGGCCGCGTTGCAAGAACAGCCGCTGCTATTGGCGAACCCGCAAGCGGCGCTGCCGCTGTTGTCGATGATCGGACAGGCACAACTGTCGATCGAGGACATGCTTGGCCGAATGTCTCGGCAATTCGTTGAACAACTGTTGATGATGGCCGCCCAGTCGGTGGCCGGACCGAAGCACCCTGGTCGCTCGGCCGGAGAGGTGCGCTGGCACGGCAGCCAAGGCGGCCTGATCAATCTGGGCACCTCCAAGCTCAAGGTGAGTCGGCCGCGACTGCGGGGGCCGGCAGGCGAAGTGACCTTGCCTGGCTACGCGGCACTGGCTGGAGACGATGCTTTGTCGCGTCGCATAGCCGACGTGCTCACTTGCAACGTGAGCACCCGCAAGTACGCACGGGTGATGTACCGCTGCGCCGATGAAATGGGCATTTCCCGAAGCGCGGTATCGCGTCATTTCATCAAGGAAAGCGCCCAGGCGCTGGCCAAGCTGATGGATCGGGATTTCTCCAAGACCAACCTGGTGGCCATTTACGTAGACGGCATCATCGTGGCCGGGTACCACCTGATTGCCGCCATCGGTGTCGATGCCACCGGGGTCAAGCAGATGCTCGGTATTGTCAGCGGATCCAGCGAGAACGCCAAAGTGGTCAAAGACCTGCTGGGCTCCCTGGCCCAGCGCGGGATGGACATGAATCTTCCCCGTCTGTGGGTAATCGACGGATCGAAGGCACTGCGCTCCGGCATTGAGCAACTTTGCGGCGAAGCAGCCTATGTCCAGCGCTGCCGGATTCACAAGATCCGCAATGTCGCCGAGCGGCTTCCCAAGGCCAAGGCTGCCCAGACCCGCTGGGTGATGAGCCAAGCGCTCAAGGGAGATGCCGACACCGGCATCCAGAAGCTCAAAGCCCATGCCAAGCATCTGCATGCGCAGCATCCGGATGCGGCTGGTAGCCTGCTTGAAGGACTGGAGGAGTTGTTCACGATCAACCGGCTTGGCGTGACTGGGGAGCTGGCGCGCTGCCTGGCGACCACCAACGTGATCGAATCCCCGAACTCTGTGGTCCGGCGCGTGAGTCGCCGTGTCACAAACTACCGCGATGTCGCAATGGCCATGCGTTGGACTGCCGCCGGATTCCTGGAAGCCGAGAAAGCGTTTCGCAGATTGCGTGGTCACCAACATATCGCAGCACTCATCCGCGTGATGCGGCCTGTTCCCGTTCACCTGAAAAAGGCCGCATAATCAACTTTGCCACCGGCTCAAACCTTCAACTGTGAACGGGACATCGTCCGGATCGAAGTTTTGCAGACATGCATCCCTGCAAAGAAGGCCACGAGAAATCGCTAAACTGCGACTCGGTTCATGGGGTAAAACGACCAACGAATTTACTCGGCCTCCGGGGCGGCCTTAATCTGCTGCAGCGCGTCCTCAACCACCCACGCCTTGGCCTCCTCCAGCGTCCTGATCGCCCTATAGCCGAGTGGCTTGCGGCCCGGGGTGCGGGGCGCTGTTGTGATTAACCCAATCGCATGAGCTACGTCCTCAAGCTGGGCCAGCTTTAAAGCCCCCTCTGACCGTTCCAGCTTGCGTTGATTGGTCTCCTCGCCATGCAGTAGATGCGCCTTGCCGATTCGGGCCTTGCCCTCGGCAGTCAGAGGTCCAGTCGATTTTCCGCCGTGATGGCCGCATTTCTGGGTACGGCTTAAATTCAGCGCTGGCTTGCGACACTGAAGCCGGGATTGCTTAGACATGGCGCTACAGCGCAGGCAGGTGATTCTGCCGCCGGCTGTGGTGAGGTATTTCTCGGGGTTATCCATCCCGCAAGTGTACGCTCGTCTACGGGAACTGGTGTTACTTGGCGCGGTCGGTTCAGGTACTGGATTGGGTTTACACGTGACATAAGCAGGGGGCCGAATTCATTGCATCCAGTGCCTAGCGATGTCAAAACGTACCAAGGTGCAGTGCCGGGGACCGGCAACAAGAGGCAAGACGAAATGTAAATTACACGGCGTCGGCTGCAGCGATTTGTTGGACAACAGTTTACTTAGGTTTCGCATCTTATGCTGCGAATGAACCGACGTGTCGCCACGCGCGACGAAAACCGTTGCCCTCCGCCTCGGCTGTGGTTGCTGCATAGAATTCGCCCGAAGCCGGAACGATCTTGGTTCTGTCATATTGCTGATCGAACGGAAGGTGATAGATCCTCATCTTCGTCGTTTGATTGATATTGCATTTGATCATCGGGTAGTCCTTGCTGAGCGCGTGTCCCTCCTTAATCTGAAGGACACGCGCCAGGCGAGCACCCGCCGGCTGGCCCAGTCGAGCACCGCCGTCAGATACACAAAGCCCTGGCGCATAGGAATGTAGGTCGTGTCCATTTGACCTAGCCCGAAATAGCTGTACCAGTAGATGTGAGAGGATTTCACGAACTGGACATTATTTTGGAGGAACAGGTTATGCCGACCAAGCACCA
>CANJXQ010000133.1 GCA_947478805.1 Betaproteobacteria bacterium
GGGCGTAAATCTGATATCTTTCAGCTTGGCTGAGGTGTTTGTATTTCATAAGCAACTTAGACTGCCAGGTCAAGAAGCCTTGAATGCTATACATCCTCAGCCACCCATCCATCAGTTAATCAAAGTTGCACTTCGTGCTTGAATTCACCTTAGTTTTAAAAACTTAAACCCATCGCGATCTTCTATTTAATTAGCAAATAAAGCTCTCATTAAATCTCTGAGCTTCATTGCGGCAAAGCGCACTGCACTGGTTTGCCGCCCAGTTGATTGACCAGCACTTGTGGGGCGATACAGACCAAAAATCCGCGTCTCCCGCCATTGATCCAAATTTGAGTTAATTCTAAAATACTGGACTCCACATACACCGGCATTTGCTTTCTTAAACCAAAGGGCGATGTGCCGCCCACCAGATAACCTGAGTTTTTTTGTGCAACTTCGGGCTTGCAAGGTTCAACAGTTTTGCAGCCAATTTGACGCGCCAAATTTTTGGTAGAAGTCTTGCAGTTGCCGTGCATCAACACCACCAAACCTTTGCCTTGCTCGTTTTGCATCACCAGAGTTTTAATCACATGGTGCTCAGGTACACCAAGTTGCTTGGACGATTCAGTCGTCCCGCCATGGTCGACGTAGTCGTAGAGATGTTCGGTGTAAATAACTTTATTTTGCTTTAACCATTGTGTCGCTGGTGTTTCAGAAATGTGTTTTGCCATCGTTATTGCTACTTATTGGTGCTTGAGCCTATTTTCATGAAAAGGCTTCTAGCCATTAACTATGGTGACCGCAGATCAAACTTACCAATATTTAGTTCAGCGCCAAGATACTTAGGCCTTGTATTCGATCTTCTTGCCGCCCCAGTTTCTTCCAGAGGTGTGCATCATTCTGCTTTCCACAAAGAAGCATCGATCGCGCGATAGAGGCACACATAAACTTCGCTGAAATAGAAGTTGCGCTGCGCTTGCATGAGCGCCTTAGATGTAATCTTCAGGGATCTGCTCGGGCGTCATTATGGGTTTCCTTTTTGGGAAAAAAATCAGGGCACCAATGCATGTTCGCTCCAGCGTCTGGCCGCTTCGCCTCGCGTCGGCGGCACCGGCCCAGTGCCGCCAGATTGCTGCCACTCTTGGGGCGACAGCGCTGCTGCCGGATCAAAACGCAGATCGGTGCCGGTCGCCAGCGCTCCACGCATGAAAAGCAGCTGGCTGCCAACGAAAAGAGGATCGTCGTTGCCCACGTCGATAAGCCACGCGATTGGCACGCCGGCTTCAAGCAGCCGACGTTGCAGACGACGCATCAAGTCAGCGTCTCGATGCACAGCCGCGGGTGACACGCCAAGTTCCATTGCCATAGCGGCCAGAGTGCCGGCTGCCTCGCCGACGTTCCACTCGATGGGGTGCAGCCTGAAGCAGCCGTTGGTGATGTGGGTGGTGCCAATATTCTTAGCCCCGGCAATGAGATTACCAACCCGCAGGGGCAGCAGTGCGCCAAGCGGGATCTGGAACGGCCGGGTGCGACAGCTTGCGCCTACGTCGTCGGGTCCGGAGCGATGGATGTCGATGGGATACCAGCCCACGCCCACCGAGTCGCTGAAAAACGCAGCGCGCGGTCCCGGTTGGTGGTGGGCCGAGACTTCCTGCTCGACTATGGTCTTTAGCGCGCGGATGCGCCGCGATTCCCTAATGTAAGGAAACTTGCTAAGGCCGTCGGCGCTGCCCATCACATCGGGGCGCAAACGGATTTCCGGGGCACCCAAACGCGACCTCGACGCTGGCGCCTCGGTCTGCAACCAATGCAGGAAGCCCAGGCTGACGCGCTTGGCGTCCTGCAGTGCGCGCGCCAGGTCGTGCGCGGATCCCAGCAGCAGGCTGCAGTCGCGGTAGTCGTTGCTCGGCCAGTTGAACATGGTTAGATCGTGCGCGACGCTGCCATGGAACAGACTGCGGTCCAGCAAACGCCGATAGGTCCACAGCCCGCCCTTGGTGCCGGGCAGAGTGTCGAAAATACTGTAGTCCAGCCAGCCGCTCGACTCACCGTAGATCTCGCCGCCATGCACCTCGATGCGAAGGGTGTAAGGTTGCGTAATACGGTAGTGACCGAAGCGTTCCGGACGCGGGATGACGTGATTCTCACCCTCGTCACGGAGCTCGCAGGCGAAGGTGTAAGTACAGCTCTGCACGCAGTGCAACTTGGGCTCGAGCGGCTGCGCCTGCGGCTCGCCAGTCTCTGCCGAGGTCTCAGCACCGACCACGTGCTCGGCACCGCAAAGCGGCAACATATCTCCCAACTCTGTGGCGTCGATTACCAGTTGCGGATGGAAACGGATCAGGCTCGCGTCGTCCAGATCCATCGCGACGACGGCGACGATGAGATCACCCAGCACCTCGGCAGCCACTGCCTTGCTTCGCAGGTGCACCGTCAGGCGGCCGGAGAGCACATGCGGCTGCAGCATTCGCTCCAACACTTGCAGCGCTGCACGCGGCTCGAACGCCAGGCGCGTCACCCAGCACTGCCCGGGGTTGAAGGCCGGGTAACGCCCAACCTCATCCGATTGGGCGCAGTAGTAGTTGCGCAGCATCTCGCGAAGCTCCATGTAGCTCGCGGTTCCGCCGAAGGTCTCGATGTACTCGTGCTCGTCCAGCGCGCTCACCCCCTGCGAGGTCAGCTGCCCACCGAGCCAGTCGGTTTCTTCGAGTAATACCACCTGCTTGCCGGCGCGCGCTGCGGCCAGCGCAGCGGCTACGCCTCCCGTGCCGCCGCCGACGACCAAAATGTCGCAATTTTGGTCGCGGGCTAAGGCCAATGCCGGTACCGTGCGAACGGCGACGCCAGCATCGCCCGAGGCCGGTACGTGCATCACGTCGACGACGGCATCAAGCGAACGCAACACGTGAATGACCTTTTAATAAGTCATGGTGCTAGGCAACCACAGCACGATCTGCGGGAAAGCAACTAATAGAACCAGCGCGAGAGTCTGCAACCCCAGGTAGGGCCAGATCGAGCGGAAGATGTCTGCCAGCGAAATGCTCGGTGGTGTCACTCCCTTAAGATAAAAAGCGGCCGGGCCGAAAGGCGGCGAGATGTAAGCCATTTGCATAGACATGCAGAACAGCACCCCCATCCAGACAGGGTCGAATCCCAGCTTGGTAACCACAGGCACGAAGATAGGAGCCGTGAGTAGCAAGATGCCGATCCAATCGATGAACATTCCAAGTATGGTCCAGATGATTAGGATCAGGATGATCACGCCAATCGGGCTCACCGGCAGGTTGGTCAGCATGTCCTGGATTAGCTGGGTGCCACCGGCCAGAGTGTAGACACCAATAAGAGCCGATGACCCGAAGAATAGCCAGTACAGCATCACTGTGACCTTGGCAGTGTCGAAGGCGGCGCTACGCAGTTTGTCCCAACCGAAATTACCGTTCCAAACCATGGCGATGATGGCACCCATCACCCCAACCCCAGCCGCCTCGGTGGGCGTTGCAATGCCAAAGTATAGCGAGCCGAGTACGCTAAAAGCCACAAAGCCGGGCAGTATGAGTTCCTTAAGCATCAGGAGCTTTTCCCTCAGAGGCACGGCCAGTTCCTCATCGCTGGCAGGCGGGGCAAAGTCGGGCCGGAACTTACACCGCACGATGATGTAGATAATGAACATTGCTGCCAGCATCAGCCCTGGCACCACGCCGCCCATGTAGAGCTTGCCTATGGATGTGCCGGTGGTCAGCCCGTACATGATGAACAGGACGCTGGGCGGAATGAGCGAGGCCAGACCACCACCGGCGCAGATGCAACCGAGTGCCAACTCCTTCTTGTAGCCGCGCGACAACATCGCCGGCAGTGCGATGACGCCCATGGTGACGATCTCGGCGCCGATCACGCCGACCATCGAGGCCATTATTGCGCACGAGATAATCACTGCCACGGCCAGCCCACCATGGATGCGTCCTGCCCAAACGTGCGCGGCACGGAATATGACCTCGGCGATCCCGGCCTTCTCGAGCACACAGGCCATAAAAATGAACAAGGGTACCGATAGCAGCACATAGTTGCCCATCAGAGTGAACACGCGGCCGACGACCAAGGTAAGGCCTGGCACGCCGAACAGAATGAGGGAGAAGAAAACCGCCACCGCTCCCGTGGCGAAGGCGAGCGGCAAACCCGTCAGCAGGACGGCGACGAACACCACCACGAACAAGATGCTGAGCAGTTCGATACTCATGTCGCGCACCCCTCGCGGCGCGCCAGTCCCAGGTCACGTAACAAGTTGGCAATACCCTGCAGCAACAGCAACAGCCCCGCCAAGGGGATGGCAAACTTCACAGGCCAGATGCGCGGGTTCCAAGGCGTTCCAGTGCCTTCGGACTGCAGGAACGAGGTCCAGGCGAGCGTGCTGCCGACCCAGATGAGCGCGCCCACGTAAAGGCAGAAGAAAAGAAAGGTGAAGAGGTCGAGCCGGGTGCGAGTGCGGGCAGATAGTAGTTCGTAGATGACGTCAATGCGAACGTGCTTTCGGTGTGCAAGCGCATAGCCACCACTTAGCAGGTAGGCGCAGGCCGATAAATAGATCGTGGTCTCGTTACTCCAGCTGGTGGCCTGCCCGAGTACACTGCGAGTGAAAATCTCGATCAGGATTACGCCAGTGACGATAAAAATCGTCAAAGCGAGACCTCGACCGACCCAGGAATTGAGGCGGTCGACAAAGTCGCAGAAGAGATCGATTCGCGAAGACATTAACTATGCCGCCACCCCAGGTTTCGCGCCCTCGTGGTCGTAAGACATCATGCGACCACTTTGAGTTCCTTGAGCCAAGCCAGCTGGGAGTCATAAGCAGCCTTCGACAACGCAGTCTTCTTGGACCAATCTTCCCAGGTTTTCTGAGCCAGGGGGCGGATCTTGGCCATCTCGGAATCGCCCCAGCTTAAAGCCGTAACGCCCTTGCCAGCTAGTTCGCGCGCAACGCGGGTGTCATCGACTGACACACGCTGAACTTGATCCCAAGTCCACTCCCGCGTCAAGCTGGTAAGCATCGCCTTCAGGTCGTCGGGCAGTCTCTTCCAGACGTCCAGGTTGACGGTGAACTCCTGGACTGGCATCGAATGGAAGAGCTTGGTCGGGAATTTAGCCACGTCGTGGAAACCCATGCGATCGTTCATCGACAACGTTCCCCAGTCTGCGGCATCGACCACACCCTTATCCAGCGCCGAGAACACCTCCCCGCCTGGCAGCACGACAATCGATGCACCCAGCTTGGTAAGGACCTCGGCTGTCATGCCCTGCGGCGAACGGAACTTCACGCCCTTGAAATCTTCCATGCGGTTGATGGCCTTCTTGGACACCACGGTTTCAACGCCCCACCAGCTCACGCCTACTGGATAGGCGTTGTACTTAGCATAGGCCTCGCGCAGCATCTGCAACCCGCCACGGTGGTAGAACCATGCCTCGGCCTGCCAAGGATGCTGGTAGCCGAAAACGAAGTCACTGATGACGGCCAGCCCGGCGTCCTTGCCTGTCCAGTAACCAGGCCACGAGGAGTGACCCTGCAACACGCCCGCGGTCACGGCGTCGAGCGACTCGAACGCACCCGTCACAGCGCCTGCTGGGAAGGGCTGGATGACGAGTCGGCCATTTGACGCTACCTTAACGCGGGTACAGAAGTCCTCGAAGGCCTTGTATGTCAGTTCAGCGGCACTCCACATCGATTGGACACGCCAGGTTGTGACAGACTGCGCGCGCACAATAGAAGGCGCACCTAAAGTGGCCACCGCCGCACCGGCGACGGAGGTACTGAGAAATTTTCTTCTACCTGTTGCCATAGCGTGATCCCCTTTTAGAGTTTGGAGATGGATATTATTGATCCTAGAATTGATAAGCAAGCATAGGTAAACCCTAAGCCTATTAATCCGAGGACTCACCCAAACATACAAGGTCAATAAAAATATCGGACAAGGCGCCACAAAGGGTTCTGTCGCATTAGTGGGGTCATTAGTTGTCCCGCCAGCTTGAAGTGGTGAAATTAACTTTACGGGGCGCGTTGGCTTAAATTGACCGTTTGAGTTTTGTGAAAAAGTTTAGGTAAGAATCCCACATACAACCCTACTGATTACTATTGGAATTTGACTTTTTTGTATTCATGAAATCTTTCTTTTGGCAATTAATGTAGAAACAGAGAGCACTCAATCTAGATCATTAATGTTGTTAAACAGTTCCTAGTGCCGACAAATTATTATTGCTTTTGCACTTCAATAATTGAGCGAAATAATTTTAAAACCCAAGCAATAATTGACTCTTTTTGGATAGAGACTCAGAAACTAGTGTTACCCCATAGAAATGCATGAATACTCTGATTCAAGAATTTCACGCTATTTGTGTCGGCAAATGTTGCAGACTGATGACCCCATTGAGAAGTGATTTCAATAAACCTGCAATTGGGAATATGTTTAGCAGCCCATTTCGCGCTTTCCGCCGGGTTATACAAATCCAGAGGCGGAGCCATGATTAAGGTTTGAGCACGGATACTTGCAAGAGCCGACTCGGTCGAATAGTGACCCGGAGTTGTACCTACGTCGTGAGCATCATAAGCGTGAGTCTGGCATATCCAGTCAAAAACGGAATAGCGCTGTTGCTGCCAAGCTTCAACGCGTGAACATATATCGTTCAATAATTCTGAAAGTTCATGGTACTGTGCATCCCAATGCTCAGGTGTGCGTGAATTGATCATCTGCATTAAAGGAACCCACGCTGACCAGGCTTGGGGATCATTCTCTCGCCAGCCTGGATGGGCTTGTAAAACTCGACGTGAAGTTTCGTTCATAAGTCTGGCCCATGTTGTTGATCGAGCCATAGGGGTCATAGCGATAACATTTTGTATCCTTTTTGGCTCGCTGACTGCCCATTGCAGTGCCTGCATGCCTCCCATGGATGCACCAACAACCGCGTGCACTTGAGAAACACCCAAAAAATCTAGAAGTAGAGATTGGCTTTTGACCATGTCTCGCAAGTTAATGAATGGAAATTTTTCACCAGGTTGCACTTGCGAGTTTGATGGTGAGATGCTTAATCCGTTTCCTAATGCATCGACAGCAATCACCGTACAGTGGGCCAGATCCAACCCCATTCCTTTGCCAATCAAAAAATCAAGCCTATGGTGCGTACTGGCAATTGCGCTTGGACAGAGCACGACGGGCAGGCCAGATTGCAAGTCGCCATGTACAACATAACTTACAAATGCATCCTTGATGCAGCCTCCCATTTCTGTTTGGAAGTCTCCTAGTGACAAGCTAAGGTGAGGTCGATCTATCCATCCGGTCTGCAAAACAGGGTGTGACATTTTTACATTTGAATTACTGCGCGAACAATCTTACCTTGGGCTAGGGTATCAAAACCGATGTTTATGTCTTCCAAAGGCAAACGCAAGCTTATGAGTTCATCCAGTTTCAGTTTTCCGTTTAAGTAGGCATTTACCAGCCATGGGAAATCACGCTTCGGTCTCGCACCACCATAGCTTGACCTCACAATGCGCTTATCACCCATTAGAGAACCAAATCGTAGGCTCACATTGCGATTCACTTCAGTTTTCCCTAGGACTACTAGCTGTCCACCAGGTCGTAAGGCTTCTAATGCAAGGCGTAAAGTAGCTTCTTGTCCGACACATTCAAATACATAGTCTGCGCCGCGCCCTTCTGTCAGAGAAAACACCTGATCACGCAACTCCTCTGAACTGCCATGAAGACAATGAGTAGCACCCATTTCATAAGATAGATAATCACGTAGCATGTTGCGATCAACAGCAAATATACTTTGCGCATCCGCAATCCGTGCGCCTTGAATGACATTCAGTCCAACGGCTCCGCATCCAATAACAAGTACATGACTACCTGCCTCTACTTGGGCATGTCGTAAAACTGCACCAACACCAGTCATCACACCACACCCAATAAGGCAAGCTCGATCAGCCGGGATCTCGGCAGGGACAACTATCGCTCCGGACTCTGGAACGACAGTAAATTGTGCGTGAGAAGAAACCACTGAAAAGTGGTGCATTTTTTCTCCATGCCATATATAACGTGACGTGCCATCCATAAGATGTCCTGCCGGTTGGTTGTGACTGAATGGTTCGCAAAGGATGGGCTGGTTACGAACACAGTAAAAACAATGACCGCAAAATGGGTTCCATGAACATATGACTTTGTCACCCACCTTAACGCTTCTTACTGATTGACCAATTTCTTCAACAATGCCGGCACCTTCGTGACCCAAGATAATGGGCAAGGGGTAGGACAAAGATCCCTGTATAACTTCAAAATCTGTATGACATAAGCCACTAGCCTGTAAACGAACAAGCACATCATGGGGTTGCAAGGGTAAGCATTCCACTTCGTCAATCAATAAAGGTTGACCTGTTTTTTCTAGGATCGCTGCCTTGAATTTCATTAGTTAAAGTTTATATTATTCTTCACCCAAAACCAGACTTGGAAGCCATAAAGTAATGGCTGTAAATACGGTTATGTAGCAGTAGTGGAGTTTGATCGAAAAGAGTTGCATCGCTGACCTGTGGTCTTGCTGTTTCGATGCTCCGATCAACGGCACCGCAAGGGCCCATCGGTGTGTCCTGACCTTGCGAACCAACCTCCTCCGAGCGCAAGCCTCTGTGTCGCGAGGCGGGTGGCTGCTATCTGCGCTCAATGTTCCGCAAAGAAGCGCAGCAGTTGGTCAGCCAGCATCTCCGGTTGCTCGTCGGGAATGAAATGTCCACAGTCGGGCAGGCTGGCGCCGCGCACGTCTGGCGCAACCAACCGCAGAGACTCTAGCGGCTCTTCGCCGCGACCCCGCGACTCGGCGCGCGCTCCACCAAGAGCCAGCACCGGCATCGGCAAGCGAAAACCCGATTTGAAGAGGGCAAGGTTGTCAGCGTGATCGCGGAGCATGCTGCGGTAATAAGCGAAGCCGGCGCGAAGCCCGCCCAGCTTGCTATAACAGCGAACGTATTCTTCGACATCGGCCTGACCGATGGCGCCGCTTTGCCAGCTGAAGTTTTTGTAGAACCAGTCAAGGTAGATGCGTTCGCGGCCTTGCACCAGCGCTTCTGGCAGGTCGGCAGTCATGTGGAAAGCATGGTGCCAGCGCTTGCCGCCCTGTGTGATGTCAGGCCCGATGCCCGGGAGTGTCACGTCGAGGATGGTGAGCGTGCGCACGGCCGAGGGTATGGCGCAGGCCAGCGCGAAGGCCGTCGGACCACCCCAGTCGTGGCCGACGAGATGAAAGCGCTCAAGCTTTAACAGCTCGCACAGCTCGACCAGGTCGCGCGCGATAGTTTTCTTATCGTAACCGTCGACAGGTGCAGAGCTGTCCCCCAAGCCCGGCAGATCGGGCGCGACCAAGCGGTAATCGGGCGCCAGCAAGGGCATAAGTTTGAGCCACTCGTACCAGGTCTGCGGCCAACCGTGCAGCAGCAGCACCGGAGTGCCCGTTGGGGATCCTGTGCTCGCCACGTGCATGGAAAGCCGCCCAACACGAAGGGTCTGGTGATCGATATTCATGCCTAGGTTTTGTCTCAGTAGTGGAATTTGGTCAAACGGAATTTTGCAAACAGAACGATCATGCCTAAGCTATCGAAACGGGCATATCTCGCCAGAGGGTTTGAGATGACACCATTTGCGCGGACTCAGGCGCGGAACTCGGTTTTGTCGGTTCCTAGATAAAGTGCCTTGATCTGCCTAGACATAGAGTCGGCATGGGCCGCTAGTGCAGCGCTGTCAAGGTCGGCCTTGGGGCGAGGCTCGTAATCAAAATTTTTGTATTTATCTTGACCGCGCACCAGCATTGCAGCGTCGCGTACTTTTGTTTGACGTACATGAGTCGGGATGTATCGAATTGCCAACCCGATTCTTCGATCGTTGCTGCGATTGGCGTCTGAACCGTGAACAGTCTTGATGTGATGCAAAGAAATTTCGCCGGCACTCAGGGCGATTCCGACTGCCTTTGATTTATCGACTTCGACCGAGATCTCTTGTCCGCGCGACAAAAGATTGTCCTTGTGAAAGGTGTCCAGGTGCGGCAACTGATCGATTTTGTGACTGCCTGGAATCATTTGCATATACCCGTTCTCTGGTGTCACCTCAGTAAGTGCAATCCAAGCGGTGATGACGTCGTCCGGATCAAGTCCCCAGTAGGTAGAGTCCTGATGCCAGGAGACAAAGCCCGGACTATTGGCCTCCTTAATGAAAAAATTAGTGGTCCAGCACAAAATGTCTGGACCGATCACATCTTCGATCGCATCGAGAATTTTGGGGTGATGTACCAGTGCGTCAGCCCAAGTGAAGAGCAGATGAGTCTTGTGTCGCCAGTTGCCTTGGAGTGGCTCGCCGGCTTGAACTTCATAAGCTTCGAGGGCTGCGCGGTACTGATGGGCATCCTCGGCTGACATCACCCTTACGGGCGAGTAGAAACCATCACGTTGAAAAGCATCAACCGCAAAGGGTGAAAGAAGTTTAGTCATCATGTATCTCCTAGGTAAAGCGCACTGTGTAAGGCGAATCGCATAAAAAAGTATCCCCAATTAAATAAGTTCGTGGCATTCGGTTTCGTTCTCGAGGTCAAACCAAGCACTTGTAAGCGCAGGCTTAGCTCTTTTTATCAACCTTGTTCAAAAACGCCTCGATGACACCCGGCGGCGCATTCACCACATGCTGTGCGGCTGGGAAGCCACCCGAGCGCACATCTTCAATGAACTCCCTGAACCCGGCGATACGCTCAGCCTGCATAGCCTGCTTCATCAGGTGAAGATTGCGGTATTGCTTAGAGTGGCGTGGATAAGGTGGTCCGTTGTTTCCGAGGATATCGTCGGCAAACAGAAACTGAATATCACCGCCGCCACCTGCGCCGATCGAAGAGGTCAGGAGGCTAGTTCGTTTGCTAATCTCAGCCAGCAATTGCGCGGGAATGACTTCAACCTCAACCGCCCAAGCTCCAGCGGCCTCAAACTTTTTGATCTCCGCGTAGATCCATAGGGCCTCTTCGATAGTCTTACCAACGGGACGCAGGCCACCAGTCCAGGTACTCCTACGCGGAACCAACCCGGCGTGAGCTTCCACTGGAATGCCGGCTTCGGTTGCTGCAGCAATAAAGCTAGGAGACCATTGGCACATGATGCCATCGGCTCCCAGATCCATTGCCTGGTAGCCAATCCGTACTGCCTCAGCGGCAGTCGCGGCTGCAGTCAGCGGCACAGAAAATGACATGAAGGTATGCGGTGCTGCCTTGCGAATCTCGGCAGGTAGCTCGGGACGCTTCGGGTCGAAACGCACCTTCATGGTATCGATACCTGCTTCTTCTGCGGCGGCCGCTTCTTCAACGCTAAAC
>CANJXQ010000134.1 GCA_947478805.1 Betaproteobacteria bacterium
ATGAAGTGGAATCTCCGGGTGACGGGAACGCCCATGCCGGCCTAACCGGCCAAGCTGCCCCGTCTTTTTAGTAACGAACCCTGCGACCATTTTTTGGCGCAGATCAATCAGGTCAATCATTTATGGCAAACGCAGCCCCCGCAGTCGCATCCGAACCCCATCACCCCGACAGCTTTGCCGCGATGTTCGAGGAAAGCCTCTCGCGCAAGGAAATGCGCATTGGGGAAGTGATCACTGCAGAAGTCATCCGCGTCGACATGAACCACGTTGTCGTGAACGCCGGACTGAAGTCGGAATCATTCATTCCGCTGGAAGAATTCAAGAACGATCAAGGCGAAGTTGACGCCAAGCCGGGCGATTTCGTTGCTGTTGCAATCGAAGCGCTTGAGGACGGCTACGGCGAGACACGGCTCTCGCGTGACAAGGCCAAGCGCCTTGCCGCTTGGATGGACCTCGAGAAGGCGCTGGAAAACGGCTCGCTCGTCGATGGCATCATCACGGGCAAGGTCAAGGGCGGGCTGACTGTCATGACCAATGGCATCCGCGCGTTCCTTCCGGGCTCGCTGGTGGATGTGCGCCCGGTGAAGGACACCACGCCCTACGAGGGCAAGCAGATGGAGTTCAAGGTCATCAAGCTTGACCGCAAGCGCAACAACGTGGTTGTGTCGCGGCGTGCCGTGCTCGAGGCCAATCAGGGGGAAGAGCGCCAGAAACTGCTGGAGACGTTGTCAGAAGGCGCTGTCGTCAAGGGCATCGTCAAGAACATCACCGATTACGGCGCATTCGTGGACCTTGGCGGCATCGACGGCCTTCTGCACATTACCGATCTTGCATGGCGTCGCGTCAAGCACCCGTCGGAAGTCCTCGCGGTTGGAGACGAAGTGACGGCGAAGGTGCTCAAGTTCGATACCGAGAAGAATCGCGTGTCGCTCGGCATGAAGCAATTGGGTGAAGATCCGTGGGTGGGCCTGTCGCGCCGTTACCCGACGGGTACGCGCCTGTTCGGAAAGGTCACCAACCTCACCGATTATGGTGCGTTCGTCGAAGTGGAGCAGGGCATCGAGGGCCTCGTTCACGTTTCGGAAATGGACTGGACCAACAAGAACGTGCATCCGTCCAAGGTCGTTGCCCTGGGGGATGAAGTCGAAGTCATGATTCTCGAAATCGACGAGGATCGTCGCCGCATTTCGCTGGGGATGAAGCAGTGCATGCCCAATCCTTGGGAAGAGTTCTCGATGAACTCGAAGAAGGGCGACAAGGTCAAGGGACAGATCAAGTCGATTACCGATTTCGGTATCTTCATCGGTTTGCCGGGCGGAATCGACGGCCTGGTCCACCTGTCGGACCTGTCGTGGACGCAGACCGGCGAAGAGGCTGTTCGCAATTTCAAGAAGGGCGACGAGCAGGAAGCGGTTGTCCTGTCCATTGACGTCGAGCGCGAGCGGATTTCCCTGGGCATTCGCCAGCTCGAAGGCGATCCGTTCACCAACTTTGTGGCATTGAACGACAAGGGCAAGGTTGTCACGGGTACGGTAAAGTCCGTGGATGCCAAGGGCGCGGTCGTCAGCCTGAGCGAGGAGGTAGAGGGTTACCTCCGCGCCTCGGAAATTTCACGGGATCGCGTGGAAGATGCGCGAACGCTTCTCAAGGACGGCGACTCAGTATCTGTCATGATCATCAACGTTGATCGGAAGAACCGGGCCATCAACCTGTCGGTCAAGGCGAAGGACCTGTCGGATGAAACGCAGGCCATGGCCAAGTTGCAGAGCGAGTCGGCGGCGAGTTCCGGCAGCACCAATCTGGGTGCATTGCTCAAAGCCAAGCTCGACAACAAGAACGCCCAGTAATAGCCCGGAGCGTGCCAATGACCAAGTCCGAGCTGATCGCAAGAATGGCCGCCAGGTATCCACAACTGGTGGCAAAGGATGCCGAGTATGCAGTCAAGATGATTCTCGATGCCATGACCCACAGTCTGGTTGAGGGGCAGCGCATCGAGATTCGCGGGTTTGGCAGCTTTGGACTGAATCATCGGCCCGCGCGCACCGGTCGCAATCCGAAGTCGGGGGAGCGTGTGCCGGTTCCGGAAAAATTCGTGCCGCATTTCAAGGCCGGCAAGGAACTCAGGGAGCGCGTTGACCTGAAGTAGCATTTGATCGTATGTTGCGATACGGCGGCCGTCGTGCCGCCATTTTTTTGCGCGGGACAGTGCCAGCAGGATCTGTCTAGATGAAAGCAATACGCTACTTGTCGTGGGCATTGCGGGCAGTATTGTTTCTGCTCCTGCTTTTGTTCGCGCTCAAGAACACCGACGCCGTGACACTGCGGTTTTTCTTCTCGGAGTCATGGCAGCTCCCGCTTGTGCTCCTGCTGCTCATATTCTTTGCATTTGGCGCCGTGCTGGGCGTGGTAGCGTGCACCGGTCGATTGCTGCGGGAGCGTCGCGAGATCCTGACGCTCAAGAAGGAGATCCGGCGCCTGTCTAAAGCTCAAACGGCCCAGAAGCCGCCTATCGACGAGCCGCCGGAAGTCCTGGGGCGCTGATGGACCTCGAGTACTGGTGGTTGCTCGGGTTCCCGGTCTTTTTCGGGCTGGGCTGGCTCGCCGCACGGATCGATATCAAGCACCTGCTGACCGAGTCGCGCCAGCTGCCTTCGTCCTACTTCAAGGGCCTAAACTTTCTGCTCAATGAACAGCCCGACAAGGCCATCGAGGCCTTCATCGAGGTGGTCAAGGTCAATCGCGAGACCATCGAGCTGCATTTTGCCCTGGGCAGTCTTTTTCGCCGGCGAGGGGAGACGGAGCGTGCCATCCGCATGCACCGAAATCTGCTGGAACGCGGCGACCTGGCGGAGGCGCAGCGACTTCAGGCGTTGTACGAGCTGGGGCAGGACTACTTGAAGGCCGGATTGCTGGATCGGGCAGAAGAAGCGTTTTCAAAGCTGCGAACCGGCAGCTTCCGCCAGGAAGCATTGAAATTTCTCATCGACATCTACCAGCAGGAAAAGGACTGGGAAAAAGCCATCGCGGTGACCAGGGAGCTGGAGAAGGAGGGCGGCGAGTCCCGCCAGAAGGAGATTGCCAATTACCTTTGTGAGATCGCTTCGCATCATGCCACCCATTCGCGCCCCGAAGAGGCCAGGCGCTATCTGACCGAGGCACTGACAGAAAGCCGAAAATGCGTCAGAGCGAACCTATTGCTGGGTGAAATCAATGCTACCGCGGGCGATCATGCCGGTGCCATTGGATCGTGGAAGCGCATCGAGCAGCAGCAACCCGCCTACCTTGCTTTGTGTGCCGGGAAGATGCTTGAGAGTTTTCGGGCGTTGGGCAGGGCAGATGAAGGATTGACATTGCTCAAGGGGTATCTTGCCGCGTATCCCTCTCTCGACCTGTTGGATGTCGCGTTCCAATCCACACTAGAGAGCAGTGGTGCCGAAGCTGCTTATGGCTTGGTCAAGGAGGAGTTGAGGCGAAATCCGACGCTCCTTGGGCTGGATAAATTGCTTGAGGCGCAGTTGATGGTGGCGCCTGCAGAAAGGCGGCCGGACCTGGAACTGGTGAAAAACCTGGTTCATAACCATACGCGGCGCCTAGCGCGCTATCGGTGCGAAAATTGCGGTTTCAAGGCGCGCCAATTTTACTGGCAGTGTCCCGGATGTGCCGGTTGGGAAACCTACCCGCCCCGGCGCACTGAGGAGTTCGATTTGACGCCGTGACGGATCGGGAGCGGTTTTAGAGGCCATTTCAGGATTGCCGAAATCGGCCCTCCCGGGGTAGGCGAGTTTGAGTGGGAGTCGGTTACGTAGCCGCGCCCTTAGTGGCGGGATAGATTTTAAATACCGGAGTGAGTGTTGAAGATTTCAATTATTGGGACCGGCTATGTCGGGCTTGTCACGGGGGCCTGCCTCGCAGAAGTGGGGAACGATGTGCTTTGCCTGGATCTCGATCACGCCAAGATCGATCTGCTCAACCAAGGTGGCGTCCCCATCTACGAACCGGGACTGAAGGAACTGGTCCATCGCAACAAGGCTGCGGGACGGCTGCGGTTTACGTCCGATATCGAAACGTCAGTGGCGTTTGGCGCAATACAATTCATCGCTGTCGGCACTCCTCCGGACGAGGACGGATCTGCGGATTTGCGGCATGTCATTTCCGCGGCGCGCAGCATCGGTCAGCACATGACCGAGCCCCGTCTGATCGTCAATAAGTCCACCGTTCCGGTCGGAACCGCTGACAAGGTGCGCGATGCGGTTGCTTCGGAGGTGAAGAAGCGCGGAGCGAACACCAAGTTCTCTGTCGTGTCCAATCCCGAGTTTCTCAAGGAGGGGGCGGCGATCGAAGACTTCATGCGTCCGGATCGAATCGTTATCGGAAGCGACGATGCCGAGGCGACCCGGACCATGCACGCGCTGTATGCACCGTTTCAACGCAATCACGAACGCATCATGGTCATGGATGTTCGTTCAGCCGAACTGACAAAATACGCCGCCAATGCGATGCTGGCCACGCGCATTTCGTTCATGAATGAATTGGCGAACCTGGCAGAGCGCCTGGGGGCGAATATCGAACACGTGCGCAAAGGTATCGGGTCGGATCCCCGTATCGGGTATCACTTCCTGTATGCAGGCGTGGGGTATGGTGGGTCGTGCTTTCCGAAAGATGTGCAGGCGCTCATCCAAACGGCGAAGGACGCCGGCGGAAGTTTGCCCATGCTCGAGGCAGTGGAGGACGTGAATCGACAGCAGAAGAAGGTGCTTGGTCGCAAAGTCATTGAGAGATTCGGCGAGGACCTTTCCGGCAAACGCTTTGCCGTGTGGGGTCTTTCCTTCAAGCCGAACACCGATGACATGCGCGAGGCACCGAGCCGCGAGGTCATCGCCGACCTGGTGGGAAGAGGGGCCAGTGTCGTCGCCTACGATCCGGTCGCAGTCCCGGAGGCGCGAAAGGTATTTTCCGGCACTCCCGGTCTAACGTTTGCAGATTCCCAGATGGCAGCCCTTGAGGGTGCGGACGCACTTGTCATCGTGACCGAGTGGACGGAATTTCGCAGTCCGGACTTTCCAGCGCTGCGCGCCAAACTGAAGGCAGCCGTTATATTCGACGGTCGCAATCTGTATGATCCCGCGGAAGTTCGCCTGCACGGGCTGGAGTACCATTCGATAGGAAGATCATGATAGAACTGCCGGCATCTTGGGCTGTAATTTCGGGGTAACGTTCGTGAAAAGGGAAGCCGCACCGTCTTCGCATACGCAATTGCCTGATACATCCAGGGCGCGCGTCCTGGTCGTCGGCGATGTCATGCTGGACCGCTACTGGTTCGGCGATGTGGATCGAATCTCGCCCGAAGCTCCCGTACCCATCGTCAAGGTGGGGCGCGTCGACGAGCGCCCGGGGGGGGCGGCGAACGTTGCCCGCAATGTTTCCTCACTGGGGGCGCATTCAGCGCTGCTTTCCGTCATCGGGACGGACGAACCCGGTGAGATACTGGAGCGGTTGGTTGCCGCGGATGGAGTGGTCGCGACGCTGCATCGGGATGCGAGCATCTCCACGACGGTGAAACTGCGCGTGGTGGCCCGACAGCAGCAATTGCTGCGCATCGACTTCGAGAAGCCGCCCAGCAAGGAAGTGCTGGCTGACAAGTTGGTTGATTACCAGAATCTGCTTGGCGCGTGCGACGTGGTCCTGTTGTCGGACTATGGCAAGGGAGGGCTTGCGCACATCGGGCGCATGATTGAATTGGCGCGAAGCGCGGGGCGGCGCGTGTTGGTGGATCCCAAGGGTGAGGATTATTCCAGGTACAAGGGGGCGACGATCGTTACCCCCAACCGCGCGGAACTGCGTGCGGTCGTCGGACGTTGGGGCAACGAGAGGGAACTGGAAGCAAAGGCACAGGCTCTTCGCCGGGAACTCGGCCTCGAGGCCCTGCTCCTGACCCGCAGCGAAGAGGGAATGACCCTTTTCAAGGAGGGGGGAGTGGTTCACCAAATGGCCAGCGCAAGGGAAGTGTTTGATGTCAGCGGGGCGGGTGATACGGTTATTGCGGCGGTTGGCGTAATGATGGCCTGCGGCGTATCTCTGGAACGCGCCATGGAGGTCGCCAACGTTGCTGCCGGAATTGTCGTGGGAAAATTGGGAACGGCGACAGTGGGACTCGAAGAGTTACGGGAAGCGTTAGTTTAGGCACGCACGAGCGGATAGGGAATTCAAGTCATGCAATATGTTGTCACTGGTGCTGCCGGATTTGTCGGCTCCAATATCGTCAGGGCGCTCAATGCGCGCGGTGAACGCAATATCCTTGCGGTTGACAACTTGGAGGGGCCCGACAAGTTTTCCAACCTTGTGGGACTCCAGATTTCAGACTATCTGGACAAGCGTGATTTCCTGACCCGGTTGAACGATGGGCAGTTTGTTGGTGACTTCGATGCGGTGATCCATCAAGGGGCATGCTCCAACACCATGGAGCTGAATGGCCGCTACATGATGGAGAACAATTATCGGTATTCGCTCGCCTTGCTCGACTTCTGCAGCGATGAGGAAATTCCCTTTATCTATGCATCATCTGCAGCCGTCTATGGCGCGTCGCAGACATTCATCGAATCCCCGGAAAACGAGCTTCCCTTGAACGTCTACGGCTACTCGAAGCTTCTTTTTGATCAGGTGGTGCGCAGGCGAATCGAAAGTGCGGACTCACAGGTGGCAGGATTTCGCTATTTTAATGTTTACGGCCCCAACGAAGATCATAAGGCACGCATGGCCTCCGTCGCATGGCACTTTTTTCGGGAGTATCGTGCCGAGGGTTTCGTGCAGCCGTTTGCGGGGTCGGGCGGATACCAGGATGGCGGCCAATTGCGGGACTTCGTATCCGTTGAGGACGTCGTAAAAGTGAATCTGCATTTTCTCGACGATCCCGCTCGATCTGGGATCTTCAACCTCGGAACAGGGCGGGCGGAAACCTTCAATGCAGTGGCCGCAGCAGTGATCAACACTTGTCGTACCGCCAGCGGGCAGCCGGCAATGCCCATCGAAGAGTTGCACCGAGCCGGTCTCGTCCGTTACAAGCCCTTTCCCGATGCGCTGAAGGGAAAGTACCAGCACTTCACCGAGGCAAATATCGATTCCTTGCGCAAGGCCGGCTATCGCGAGACATTCCTGACTGTGGAGCAGGGCGTGTCTCGCTATGTCGAGCAGTTGCTTGCCACATCGGAAACGTAGGGCTACATCCATTTCGCGGAGCTACCTTGTACAAGACGATTGAAGACACGGTCGGCAACACTCCCTTGGTGCGGCTCAAGCGCATTCCGGGTGAGAGCAGCAACGTGATCCTGGCCAAACTTGAAGGGAACAATCCGGCCGGCTCGGTGAAGGACCGGCCCGCAATGTCAATGGTCACGCGCGCGGAAGCGCGCGGAGACATCAAGCCCGGGGATACGCTGATCGAGGCCACGAGCGGCAATACTGGGATCGCCCTCGCCATGGCGGCGGCAATGCGCGGCTACCGCTTGATCCTGATCATGCCGGAACACCTGTCCATTGAGCGCAGGCAAGTGATGCGCGCATTCGGCGCGGAAATCATCCTTACGCCGAAAGCCGGGGGAATGGAGGCGGCTCGCGACCTGTCAGAAAAGATGCTTGCTGAAGGAAAGGGGGTCATCCTTGACCAGTTCGCCAATCCTGATAATCCGCTCGCGCACTACGAAGCTACCGGACCCGAAATCTGGCGCGACACCAATGGCGGCATCACGCACTTTGTCTCCAGCATGGGCACAACCGGAACCATTATGGGGGTGTCGCGTTACCTGCGCGAGAAGAATCCGAAGATCCAGATCATCGGGGCGCAGCCTACCGAGGGTTCCCAAATTCCAGGCATTCGCAAGTGGCCCTTGGAGTACCTTCCGAAGATCTACAATTCGAGCAGCGTGGATCGATTGGAGTACGTCAGCCAGGCCGATGCAGAGGAAATGACAAGGCGGCTTGCCCGGGAAGAAGGGATCTTTGCAGGTATCTCATCGGGTGGTGCGATGGTTGTCGCGCTGCGCATTGCTGGCGAGTTGCAGAACGCGACCATTGTCTCCATTGTCTGTGATCGAGGCGACCGTTACCTGTCTACTGGCGTTTTCCCGGATTGATGGGGATTGCAGCGTACAGGGCGGCTGATCGATGACTCCGCTACTGGCTTTCGACATAGAAACAGTGCCGGATGTAGCAGGTATCCGCCGCCTTCACGGCATTGGTACTGATGTCGCCGACAATGATGTGGCGGAATTTGCCATGGCGCGCCGGCGCGCGCGTAGTGGTAGCGACTTCCTCCCTCTGCACCTGCACCGCGTAGTGGCGATTGCTTGCGCATTGCGCGAAGGGGAGGGATTTCGCGTCTGGTCGCTGGGTGCGCCGGAAGACTCCGAAAAGGAGATCATCCGGCGGTTCTTTGACGGTATCGAGCGCTATACGCCGCAGTTGATTTCCTGGAATGGCAGCGGCTTCGACATGCCGGTGCTGCACTATCGAAGTCTCGTCCACGGGCTGAGCGCACCGCGTTACTGGGACATGGGGGACGACGACCGCGACTTCCGGTTCAACAACTACATCAACCGCTATCACACGCGTCACCTCGATCTTATGGATCTGCTGGCGCTGTTCAATGGCCGCAACTACGCCCCTCTCGATGACATTGCCCAATTGCTTGGGTTTCCTGGCAAGCTGGATATGGATGGCTCCAAGGTATGGGAGGCGTACCAGCGCGGCGATATCCTGAATATCCGCAACTACTGCGAAACGGACACGACCAACACGTATCTTGCCTACATGCGGTTTCAGCTCTTGCGCGGTGCCTTTGATGAGTTGCGCTATCAGAGGGAGATTCAACTTGTTCGCGCCAGCCTGGAGCGCACCGATGCGCCACACTGGCGCGAATTCATGGCCGCATGGCCGTTAAGTCAAGGCTGAGCAGACGGCATGAGTGCGATTTCAGCGACGATCGAATCACTTGATCGGGAAGCACGTGGTGTGACACACGTGGAAGGTAAGGCAATTTTTGTCGATGGCGCACTGCCGGGGGAAGATGTTGAGTACTCCCCATATCGTCGCAAGGGCTCCTATGAATTGGCGCAATTGATTGGCGTCAAGTCACCAAGCCCTTCCCGTGTTGAACCGCACTGCCGCTGGTTCGGACATTGTGGCGGCTGCTCTTTGCAGCACCTGGAGTTCCGGGCGCAGGTCGCGGCCAAGCAGCGCATCCTGGAGGATGCGTTCTGGCACATCGCTCGGATCCGCCCCGAGCGCATGTTGTCGCCGGTATATGGCGAGCCCTGGCGCTATCGGCATCGCGCCCGCATGTCGGTGCGTCTGGTGCGAAAAAAAGGCGGTGTGCTGGTCGGGTTTCATGAGAGGCGCTCCAGTTTCGTTGCGGACATGACAAGCTGCGAAGTCATGCCGGAGCGGATCTCGAACTTGATACCAAAGCTCCGAAGTCTCGTGGGAAATCTGTCGATTTGCGAGCGCCTGCCGCAAGTGGAAGTGGCGGTAGGCGAGCGTGTCACCGTGCTGGTGCTGCGCGTGTTGGAGTCCCCAAGTATTCAGGATCAAGTGCTACTGAAGGCCTTTGCCGAAGAAGCGGGAGTGCAGTTCTGGCTGCAACCCGTCGGGCCCGAGACGGCTGTGCCGTTCTGGCCTCTGGATGCTCCGCCGCTCGACTACGCGCTGCCGGAGTTCGAAGTTTCAATCGCGTTCCGCCCGACAGACTTTACGCAGGTGAATCATGCGGTCAACCGAGTGCTGGTGCGACGGGCTCTCGGGCTGCTCGACCCACGGCCCGGCGAGCGGGTACTCGACCTCTTCTGTGGATTGGGAAACTTCACACTGCCCATTGCTCGGAGTGGTGCGAACGTCTATGGCGTAGAGGGCAGTCCGGAACTCGTGCATCGCGCTGTGCTCAATGCAGCCCGAAATTCGCTGCCGGAGAGGTGTTCATTCGAGGCAGCCAACCTTTTTGATGAGGCTGCAGTCGAGCGCGTGGTGGCGCGTGCAGGTGCCATCGACAAAGCTCTCATCGATCCTCCTCGCGAAGGGGCGATGGAAGTTGTCAAGCGTCTTTCCGTCACGGCCGGCACGCGCCGAATTGTGTATGTGTCGTGCGACCCCGGGACTCTTGCGCGAGATGCGGGCGTGCTGGTCGGCACACAGGGCTACACCCTGCGAGCGGCAGGCATAGTCAACATGTTTCCGCACACCTCGCATGTTGAGTCGATTGCCCTGTTCGAGGCGAGCTGAAGTCGAGCAGTCGTGATTTGCGACGTGTTTGCTATGCTATTCTTGTCGCACGCCTAGACGAATACTGCCGGTTCTCGGCAGTGAAGGTGAATCAGGAAGGTTGGCCGAGCGGTTGAAGGCACCGGTCTTGAAAACCGGCAAGGGGTTACACCCTTCGCGAGTTCGAATCTCGCACCTCAACAAATTCAATCACTTACCAACTGCCCCGACATTCCCAACAACGTCGCGATACGCCTTTGTCCATCGCCTGATGGACAGAAAATGGACAGGATTTTCCCATCCAACACTGAGTTACAGTTTGAATACCCATGTGCAGTTACCACTATAAACCTAGAGATTACTGTTTACAAGCGGACTAGCTGCTGGTCGGCGTACCGCCTCCCTTTTTAACCCGCTCGCACAAACATTTTTGGCACTCAGAAGAACGTTGTCGCCCTAACCCCACCCCCGGTGTACCCACCCCTGTAGAAGAAACCCGTAGCACGACGGGCTGACACTGTGATCCAGACAATTGAGTAGCAATTTTCAAAGCCTGTTCCGGCGACCCCAACGGGCACCCCCCGCGCTCAGTTCGGGACTACGCCCCTTCACAGGCTTTTGCACGAACGAGCCTGCATTTCTCCAGACCCCACCCACCCCGTACCACCCGTTTCGGCCCCGTCATCTACAGACTAGGCAGGAACACTGTTTGTCTAGCGTAATTGCAAAAACAGGTAGAGACTTGTCCAATGCTTTACAAGGGTGACCCCCCCCTCGATATAGGAAAGGCCCCGGTTGCCTTTTGACATCTCTGGATGCCGGGGGTATGTAATTTTCAAGGCGGCTAATGGGTACGCAGCGCTATGCGATTTCAGGTTGGCTTAATGGGCGGCGTTCAGCTCTGCCACATGACACAGGGGAAAAGTCAATAAAAGTAACAAAATCGGCATGAATGCACCGAAGTGGTGCAAATAATATTTACGGCCCCACAGCAAAGGTATAGCCTTAATCGGTTACCTTCAAGAACCTCGCCGAGGTTGCTGTTGATGTGTTATCGGTGTTCCAATCGCCATTGGCGTCTTGAGAGAATGGGCTTCATGTC
>CANJXQ010000135.1 GCA_947478805.1 Betaproteobacteria bacterium
GTCGGGCAATTTTCTGCTGCAGAGCATCGCGTATCTCGGCGTCGCGATCAGCCTGCTGTTCGTGCACCCGAAGCGCCGCGATCGGCCGGCGGTCAGCGCATCGGCCTGGGCGAGCCTGAAGGAAGGCATCGCGTTCTCGGTGCGCAACCCGACCATCCGCATTCTGGTGGCGAGCGGCTTCGTGCCCTTCCTGATCCTGATTCCCGCCTGGGGCACGCTGTTGCCGGTGTACGCCACCGACATATTCAACAGCGGGCCGCAGTCGCTTGGCATTCTCTACTCGGCGGTCGGACTCGGCGGATTCCTCGGCGGCGTCATGGGCGCGTATATCGGCCGCGTGGATCGCCTTGGCCTGGTGTCGCTCGGCGCATTCGCGCTGTTCGCGCTGTCGCTGCTTGCGATCGGCCTGAGCCCGTCGATCTATATCGCGCTGCCCTTCGTGGTGCTCGCGGGCGCGGGGGAGATTCTCAACATCGTGGCCAATCAGACTCTCATGCAGATGGTCGCGCCCGAGGCGATGCGCGGCCGCGTCACCAGCCTGATCGCGGTATTCCCCGCCTTCATCTCACTCGGCTCGATCGGCATCGGCGCAGGGGCCGAGATGCTCGGCACGCGCGGCGTCACGATCACGCTCGCCCTTATCGGCGGGCTCGCCTGCGCCGCGTTCTGGATCCTGTCGCCGCGGCTGCGAGGGCTGCGGCTGTCGCATTACCGCTAGACGCTTGAGCGGCCATCGGCCGACTGAATCAGACTCCAAAGCGCCTCGGGTGTCAGCGGGAGCTCCTTGGGGTCTATTTTCATGGTAACCAGGGCCGCCGCAATCGCGTTCACGATCACGCCACCCACCGGTATCACCCCGCCTTCTCCACCACCCTTTGCGCCCAGCGGATTGTGGGGGGACGGGCAAAGCCCGATCGCTTCCGCCCTCACCGAAGGGAAGTCGGTAGCCGTTGGCATCATGTAGTCGGCGAGAGTCCCGCTGAGCAATTGCCCATCCGCGTCGTAGTACAGGTTCTCGAGGAACACTCCACCGAGTCCTTGGACCGCCGCTCCAACCGCCTGCCCTCGTGCGGTGAGCGGATTGATCACACGACCAAGATCCTCCAGAGTGAAATAGTCAATCAGATCCACCTTGCCCGTTCGCGGATCGACTGCGACATGGGCCGCAGCCGCACCGTACGCGAATGTATGGTGGTGATTGACGAATTCCACTTCGGCGGCAAGACCCAGGCTGCCGAGTTGTTCCCATCCAAGCTTTTTCTCTCCGGCTGTCATGACGAGATCCCGTTCGAACTTTATCTCGTCGGGTGAGCAACCGAGCTTTTTCGCCGCCGCATCACGCATTCGGCGCTTCAATTCCTCCACTGCCAAGAGAACCACCGAGCCGCCCATGACCGTGGATCTCGAGTATCCGGAACCAACCCCTTCCTTCAAATAGGTCGTGGAGCCGTGAAGAATCCGGATCCGCTCGACAGGCAGTTGCAATGCGTCAGCGGCAATCTGCGTGAGTATGGTGACCAATCCCTGCCCCACGCTCGCCGATCCGACATAAACCGTCACCTGTCCGTCGTTCTCGAGCTCAATCCGTGCGTGTTCCTTGAGACCGCCGGCTCCTCCGTCAATGAAGCATCCGACGGCCAGCCCGTTGTATTTCCCGTCTATCAGACGACCTTGCAGCCCGATCTTTTCCTGCCACCCGAATTCACGCATGCATTGATCAAGCGTTGCACGATAGTTTCCGCTGTCCAGTTCGTCGGTTTCCTCGGGAAAATCGAGGGTTGCCAGGCGATAGGGCATCTGGGACTCCTCAACCAGGTTCACGCGCCGGAACTGCACGGGGTCAATCCCGAGATCGCGCGCGGCGCAGTCGAAGAGCCGTTCGCGGAAGAAATCGGCTTCGAAAAGTCCGGGGCCCCTGTACGTCCCTACCGGCGCCTTGTTCGTAAGATATAGAACGGACTCCACGTGAATGTTCGGAATGTCATAGGGGCCCGACAGCATCAGCGCAACGAAACGCCCCGGAATGACACCCGCGGCGCGCACGTAGGCTCCTGCGTCCACCGCAACACTTCCCCTCAATGCAAGCACTCGCCCGTTTGCCTCGCAGACGATCTCGAGTTCGCTTTCCATTTCTCTCGAATGGTTTGAGCCCAGCAGACTTTCACGCCTGTCTTCAATCCACTTCACCGGTCGATTCAGCCGTTTCGATGCAAACGGGACAAGGAAATCCTCCGGATAAAATTCGCCTCGCATCCCGAAGCTTCCGCCAACATCGACCTCGATCATGTCTACCGCGTCAAGCGGAAGCCGCATTGCGGCGGCCAGGGTTCTTCTCGCGAAAAACGGAACTTTCGCCGCACCGTAGACTGTCATGCGCTGCGCATTGCTTTCCCAGACCGCGAGCAAACCGCGGGTCTCCATCGGAAATCCGCTGTGGCGCTGCACACGAAACCGCTCCTTGCGGGTGTACGCCCCCTGACAATCACGAGCGTTTCCTTTTATCGCCGTATACGTGATCGCGCGATTCGTCACCGGGAGATCGAACAACGGACTGGTACCGGCTGCCGACTGCCTCCACCCGGTGACCGGCTCCAGCGACTCGATCTCGAAAGTCACCTGATCCGCCGCATCTTCGGCTTCCGCCGGGGAGTCGGCGACGACGACCGCGATCGGCTCACCGACATAGCGCACCTTCTTCGTGGCGATTGCCCATTGTTCAATCGGCTCGAGCTCCGGAATCCGGATGGCCCTGATCGCGATCCTCGGAACAACGCCGCCGAAGTCCCTGGCGATGTCCTCTGCCGAGAACACGCCGTGCACGCCTGGCATTCTGCGGGCCACCTGCGTATCGACGCCTTTCAAGAGGCCGTGCGCGACCGGGCTTCGAACGATTGCCGCATGCAGCATGCCTTCGATGTGGATGTCATCGACGAAACGCGCTTTGCCCGTCAGGAGCCGATGGTCCTCAATCCTCTCCAGGGGCGTCCCAACGATCTGTGGCCGGGTTTTCATCTGCCCCGGGCTCGCGTTGCCGGACTCGCTGGCTGATAGGACGACCTCGCCTCGAAGATTGCGTCGACGATCGGCATATACCCGGTGCAACGGCACAGATTGCCGGAGATAACTTCCCGAATCCTCTCCTTGCTGGCGTTGGGCTCCTGACGCAACAGCGCATGCGCGGTCATGAGCACCCCAGGTGTGCAGAAGCCGCACTGCAACGCGTGATGTCGGTGAAATGCCTCCTGAAGCGGTGACAGGTTTGCACTCGCGTCGGCAAGGCCCTCAATCGTCATGATCTCGGCACCGTTCGCCTGGACAGCAAGCATGAGGCACGAACGCACGGCATCGCCGTCGACAATCACCGTGCATGCGCCGCAGACTCCGTGTTCACAGCCGACATGAGTTCCTGTCATGCCGAGCGAATGCCGCAGAAAATCGACCAGTGTCGTCCGCGGCAAAACATCGGTCGTCGAATCCTCCCCGTTCACACACAGCGTCACAAGCATTTGTCGCGTATCCCCTCAGGCATCACAAATGAGCGCGCTCATCCACAATGACGCGCAGGCACCGGGTGCTCCAGGGCCCGGGCGCATCGGCTGTTTGATCCGGCGTCAAGCCCGCTCGCCCCGAGCCAGCGCCATCGCCCTTTCGAGCAAGACAGCAACAAGGGCCCGCCGGTACCTTGCGCTCGCGTGCAAATCGTCTGAAGGAGTGACCTCCGCTGCCGCGAGCCGCGCAACTTCGGCAGCGACGGAAATCGTGTTCGTCCGTCCATTCAGAGCCGACTCCACCCCTGATAGCCGTGTCGCGCATTGGCCCACTCCGAAAACACCAACATGCGCGTTCTCGAGGCGTCCGGAATTGTCGGTGTCGTAGAAAATCGCTACACCCGCCAACGCGAAATCCCCCTGCCGCCGGGAAAACTCCTGAAAGCCCCACTGACGCGAGGAGGGCCATCGCGGAAACCTGACCTCAAGAATGATTTCGTCATCGCCAAGCGCCGTCGCAAGCGGGCCAAGGAAGAATTCGTCGGCCAGGATCTCGCGTTCGCCAAGTATCCCCAGAACCCTTATCGACGCGCCGCAAGTCACCGCGATGCAGGGCAGTTCTGCGGCCGGGTCCGCATGAGCCAGGCTTCCGCCCACAGTTCCCCGGTTGCGGATCTGGTAATGGGCGATATGCCGCACCGCTTCTACAAGCAACGGATGCGTGTCGAGCACCTCCGCACTGTCCTGAATCTCGCGCCATCGAGTCATCGCGCCGAGTCGAAGACCTGCTTCGTCCACCGCTATCCCGCGCAAGGACTCCAGATGGCGAAGGTCAATGAGCAAGGCGGGCTGCGCCAAACGCAAGGCCATGGTCGGGATCAGGCTCTGACCTCCTGCGATTACCTTCGCAAGCCCTCTACTCTGCGACAGAAGCGTTACGGCTTCCAACGCGGTTGTCGGCTCGACATAATCAAACTTGGGCAGTTTCAATGAAAGACCTTACAACTCAATGCAGCCGTCTGGCGAGGAACACGCCGGGACTTTATCATTGAACTTCGAATGCAGGATTGCACGTTGCTTGCCGGACCGCGCCCATTGAACAGCGATGCACGCCCCGATACGAGGTGAACAAACCGTAGCGGGCTCGCGCGTTTTCCGGCAAGCTCGAATCTTGTTCCCGTTCTGCCGTTTCACTTCTTGCCGTGCTGTCCGCACGCAAACAACCCGAGGGAAAAATGAGCCTGGCGTCGAAATTGCTTGAGAATGTAAAGAGCGATCTCGAACAGGGGCTGCTACCCATTCAAGTATTCAACAATCGCGAACTCTACGACCTGGAGCTGCGAAGGGTCTTCGCGAAATCGTGGGTCTACATCGGCCACGAAACCGAGATACCCGCCCCCGGCGACTATGCACTCCGCTACATTGGGGAAGACCCTTTCATCTTTGTGCGCGATAGCCAGGGCGTGGTACAGGTGCTCTTCAATAGCTGCCGGCACCGGGGAAGCCAGGTCTGCAGAAGCGAGGTCGGCAACACGACACATTTTGTCTGCTCGTATCACGGCTGGACGTACAAGAATAACGGCCAACTCGACGGCGTGCCGGCCCGCAGCCTCGGGTACAGGGAACTGGATTTTTCCAAATGGGGTCTGATTTCGGCGCCGCATGTCGGGAATTATCACGGCCTTATCTTCGCGAACCTGGACCCGGATGCCGTGTCGCTGGATTCATATCTCGGTCAGTACCGCTGGTATCTGGACATCCAGTTTCTACTCAGCGATGGCGGAATGGAAGTCATCGGCCAGCCCCATCGATGGCAGGTCGATGCGAACTGGAAGCAAGGCGCCGAGAACTTTGTCGGTGACAGTTCGCACACCCAGGCCGTGCACCGGTCTGCGCTCGAGGTCGGCATAACCGATTCGACTACAGCCGGTGCGCCCGGCACGGCCTTCGGAATCCATGTGTACGAATGCGACGGCAGCGCGATCAGCATCCGCCAGCTCGGGCCGGACAAAACCGCGTTTTGGGAATATCCGGAGGAGGTAACGCGCTTTTTCGGGCCCGGCAGACTCAGCCCGGAGCAGTTTGACCTTGCCAAGCGCGCGTTGGTGCATGACGGGACGATTTTCCCGAATTTTTCCTTTATTCACGTGGGCCTGACAGACAGCCTTGAACGCAAGCCCGCCGGTTACCTGTCCCTTCGCGTCTGGCAACCCCGCGGGCCCGACAAGACGGAAATCTGGAGCTGGATACTCGCACCCAAGGAGGCCTCGGATGCTTACAAGAGAAGGGCCTACCGCGCGGGAATGAGCACGTTCAGCCCGTCGGGAAGCTTCGAACAGGACGATGTCGCCATCTGGCCGGGCATCGCACAGTCCGCGAGGACGGTGTTCGCGGAAGTGACCGGAATGAAGCTGAACTACCAAATGGGCCTTGGAGACATGAGCAACGTTGCGCTGATCAATGACTGGCCAGGCCCCGGCATTGCCGTTCCTTCGAATGCCGGAGAATCGGGTCTGCGCACCTTTCACCGAACCTGGTGCAGGCACATGCTTGGCGAGTCAGCCTGAAGATACCGGGACAAATCGATGCACGACGAGAGTTCAAGGCAGATCAGGGATGACACCGAAGCGGAATGCCGGAGGTTCCTGTACGCAGAATCCCGCCTCCTGGATCGGCGCCAACTGCGTGACTGGTTGGCGATGCTGAGCCCGGAGATCGACTACCGGATACCTGTCCGACAGACCGTGATGAGGAATCACGGAGAAGGCTTCAGCGATAAATCGTTCTTCATGGAAGAGGATTTCGGGTCGCTGTCACTGCGTGTCAAGCGCCTGGAGTCGGATTACGCTCTATCGGAGAACCCCCCGACACGAACACGCCGCATCGTCGGCAACGTGGAACTCACAAGCATGCGAGGCGACAACGAGGCGAGTGTGTACTCCAGCCTGATCGTATGCTGCTTCCGCGGCGACAAACCGAACCCCGCTTTCCTGACCGCGGAGCGTCAGGACGAGCTTTGCAGGATCGATGACGGTTGGAAGCTGAAACGAAGACTGGTTCTTCTCGACACGACGGTGCTCGGGATGGAGTCACTTTCCATTTTTCTCTGATCCGGGCCGGGCTTTATCCTCCCGAAGATCAATTTGGAGTCACCGTTGGAAAATGCTCTTCCGACAATGCGCCTCGGCGTAGCCGGTTTGGGGGTCGCGGCCAGGCAAATGCTGCCGAGTCTTGCCGCGCACTCGCACGTGCGCATTACCGCGGCGGCAGACTCGAGAAGCGAGGCGCGCGAACTGTTCGAGCGCGATTACGGCGGCCAGGCGTTCGAGACGTTGGAGGCCCTATGTGACAGTCCGTTGGTGGACGCGGTATACATCGCCACGCCAAGTCACCTCCATGCGCGCCACTGCATCACCGCCGCTCAACGGGGGAAGCACGTTCTGGTCGAGAAGCCGATGGCACTTACGCTCCGGGAATGCGACGACATGATCGAAGCAACAAACCGCAATCATGTCGGACTTGTTGTCGGGCACACCCACGCATTCGACGCACCCGTCAGAAAAATGGCCCGACTCATCGGTTCGGGGGAGTTTGGCGCCCTGGGCATGATCAACACCTGGAATTACAACGACTATATCTGCCGGCCCCGCTGGCCACACGAACTCCACACCGAATCAGGCGGTGGAATCATTTACAACCAGGTTCCGCACCAGGTAGACATCGTTCGCCTGCTCGGAGGAGGCCTGGTGCAAAGCGTTCGCTCCATGGCCTGGATCCTGGACGACGCGCGACCCACCGAGGGAAGTCAACTGACTTTCATGCAATTCGAGAGCGGCGCGGCCGCTTCGATGGCGTTCAGCGGATACGATTATTTTGATTCGGATGAGTTTCACTTCTGGATCGGCGAGAACGGCGAGGACAAGCGGGAAAAAATCCACGGAAGCTCCCGTTCGGCGTTGATGCGGATGCAAAGCCGCGAGGAAGAACTGGACCACAAGAAGTCAATGGCCTACGGTGCCGCAGCATACCGCGGCTCGGCTTCGGGTCCCGCGAGGGATGCCTGGCACCAACCGCATTTCGGCATCACGATCGCGAGTTGCGCGAAAGGCGATCTCCGCCTGTCGGGCGATGGTGTCATCGTCTACGGGCGGGAAGGCAGAACTGAAGTCCTGTGCGATCGGGGCCGGGCATTCCCGGACCGCGACAAAGTTGCCGACGAGCTCTACTCGGCTTTCGCCCACGGCACCCGGCCTGCCCTCGATGGCAGTTGGGGGAAAGCGTCGCTGGAAGTCTGCCTGGCAATCTTGACATCGGCCCGTGAAAGGCGTGAAGTGCGCTTGGCTCACCAGGTTGCGATGCACACACCCCTCTTCTGAAGACACCTCAATCCGCCTGACAGGATCTTGTATGTCCAACACGTCATCAATAGGACAAGCTGAAAACCGAACCGCGGGTCGTCTGTTCGAGCCCCTGGGGTTGGACCATATCGTATTGCAGGTTCGGGATCTGGACGCCACCAGGAAGTTCTATATGGATGTGCTTGGCTGCACGCTTGAACGCGAGAACAAGGAAATTTCCTTGGTACAACTGCGATTCGGCGAGCACCTGATCGATTTGTTTCCGGGTAACGGCGCGAACGACCCCGGGTCGAAAACAGGGCTTCATCACTTCTGTCTCTCCATCCGGTGCGATGACATCGATGCCCTCGCGCGGGCGCTGAGCGCAAAAGGAGTCATGCTTGCGGGACCGCCTGTGGCGAGAACCGGCGCATATGGAAGAAGCCCCACGCTCTACTTCACCGACCTGAACGGCTACGAAGTCGAGCTCAAACCACGCTAGAGCGCGGCAAGCACCCTTGCTCACGTCGCTCAAGTACAGTTTCAACCAAGTCAACCCCCTGTGAAAGGTTTGCACATGTCTGGAATTCTTAGATTTCTCGCGCTTGTGCCGCTCGTTTTCTGCCTTGGCTCTGCCACATCACACGCTCAGAATTACCCCAGCAAGCCCGTCCGGGTCATCGTTCCGGCGGCCAGCGGCACCAATCCGGACGTACTGGCCAGGCTGATTTTTCAACAAATGTCCGAAGGACTCCGGCAGCAATTCATCATCGACAACCGTCCGGGCACGGGCGGAACCATCGCGGCGGCAGCTGCGGCCAAGCTGCCTGCTGACGGCTATTCTCTGTTCATGGGGGACTCCGGCCCGATTTCGATCTGGCCAGCCTTGTCCTCGAAACTTTCCTACGACTCCGCAAGGGACTTCGTACCGATCGCCGGCCTCGTCCGCGCGCCGCTGATCTTGCTGGTTCATCCGTCGATTCAGGTCAATTCGGTCGGTGATCTGGTCGCCTACGCGAAATCCAGGCCGGAGAAACTTCGGTACGGGACATTTGGCAACGGATCGGTGCATCATCTGATTACGGAGATGTTCACGACGATGGCGGGAATCAAGATGGTCCACGTTCCTTTCAGAGCCGGCTCGGAATTTCTGGGTGGTCTGCTGAACGGCGATATCGAGGTGGCCTTCTTCGGCGCCCCGCTCGCGTTGCCTCACATCAAGGATGGAAAACTGCGGGTTCTCGGAATAACTTCAGGCAAGAGATCCCCTGCCCTGCCCAGCATTCCGGCGATCGCCGAACTCGGGTTCCCGCGCTTCGATGTTTCAGCATCGATTGGCCTGCTCGCGCCGACAGGTACTCCGAGGGAAGTCATCGCCACACTTCAGGCAGCCGCCCAGAGTGCGATGGCAGATGCGAAGATCAGGGACCGGGTATCCGACCTTGGAATGATGCCGATCCCGGCCAATGAGGCCTACGAGGGAATCATACGATCCGAAACAGAAATGTTCGGACAGGCGGTGCGGGCCGCGGGTGTGAAAATAGACTAGGCGTCCTTGATCGCGCCTCGTCGGAAGAGCCGGGGAACAACCTGGCAAGGCGCGGCGAGCCGCCGCTGCCGGACTACTGCAACAGCTTTTTCGCCTCCGCGACCACCTGCGCAGTCGTCGGCAGCACGTCTTCCTCCAGCCTGTGCGGAAGGAAGGTGTCGGCGCGCGCGAACAGCTTCGGCGAACGCACGAGCGCATCCGGCGGAAGTTCGTCCAGCGCGCTCTGCACCATCGGGCCGTAGCCACCGAAACCCGGCTCGTCCTGCACGATCAGCACGCGGCGGGTCTTTCGCACAGCCGCGAGCACGGTGGCACTGTCCAGCGGCTTGATATGCCCGAGGCTCAGCACCTGCACCGCGCCCTTGTGACCTTCCGCGTCCAGCAGGTCCGCCGCCTCGAGCGCTAGCTTCACCGCGCGGCCGGCGCCGATGATGGTGAGATCGCGCCCGGCGCGCAGCTCGCGCGCGCGCTCGACGCCGTCGTCCGGACCAATTTCACCTTCGACGCCGAACAGATCGCGTTCTTCCAGGATCATCGTCGGCACCGGACGCTTGAACGCCGCGCGCGTCTGCCAGTAGGCCTCGTGCGGCGTGGAGGGCATCGCGAGCGCCAGATCGGGGACGTTGCAATACCAGGAGAGCGTGATGTCCGTGCCCATCGGGCCGTGGCGCGACCAGCGGCCGATCGGCGAGCGGATCAGCATCGGGCAGGAGAGCTGCCCGTTGGTGGCGTAATGCAGCTTGGCGGCCGAATGCACGATCGAGCTGAAGGCCACCGCAGAGATGTCCGCATACGCCATTTCGACGATGCCGACATAGCCTTTCATTGCCGCGCCGACCGCGACACCCACCATCGCGCTTTCGCTGATCGGGCTGTTGCGGATGCGCTCGGTGCCGAAACGCTCGTGCATTCCGGCGCTGATGCCGAGGATGCTGAATTTCGCGATGTCCTGGCCCATCATGAAGCTCTTCGGATGCTCCTGCATCGCATCCGCGAGGCCCTTGGCGAGCGCCGCCTTGAAATTAATTTTTTGCATGCTTGTCTCGTCGAATAAGTTGGTGGGAATCAGCGTGCGGCCTTGCGCACACGCTCCCAGCTCGCGGGAAGCGCCGCGGCTTCTTCGGCTGCAATCGCATCCAGCGCCGCCGCGCTCATGCCGCCCTCGATACAACGCTTGCGCGCAAGCGCGATCGGATCGCGCGTTTCCCATTCCGCCTTCTCCGCCTCGTGCCCGGTACGCGGCTCGGCGAAGTGGCTGCTGTAGCCGCCCATGCGATAGGTAAAGCAATCCAGCAACACCGGCTTGCCCGAGGCGACGGTGCGCCGCGCCGCGAGCGCCGCCTCATACACCGCGTCGGCATCGTTTCCGTCGACCTCATGGCATTCGAAACCGTGCGGCTCGACATAGGGCGTCATGCCCCGCTGCACCCGCATCGCGCTCCACGGCGCCGACACCTGATAGCCGTTGTTCTCGCATATCAGAAGGACCGGCAGCTTCCACACGCCAATGAGATTCAGCGTCTCGTGCAGGTCGCCTGCACCGAAGCTGCCGTCGCCAAAGCAGAGCATCGTGACGCCCGGCTCGCCTTCGAGCTGCTGCGCAAGCGCGTAGCCCGCCGCCATCGGCGCCCAGCCGCCGATCATCGAGGATGCGGGCATCAGCCCCTTCTTCGGCCAGGAACAGTGGTGGAACACCTCGCGCCCCTCGAGCAGCGAATCGCGGCCGCCGACAAGCTCGATGAAATGGTCTTCGGCGGTGATGCCCTTGCCGAACACGATCGGGCGCGAGCGATAGGACGGAAACACCACGTCCTGCGGCTCGAGCGCAAGCGCCGCCACGCCAGTTGCCTCCTGTCCGAGCGAGGGATAGGTGTTGCCGATCACCTCGTTCTTCTTCCTCAGGTCGATGCAGA
>CANJXQ010000136.1 GCA_947478805.1 Betaproteobacteria bacterium
CGCACTCGCATTGTTCCTCTGTAAGAATCTGGAGCGGGAAAGGAGTCTCGAACTCCCGACCTCAACCTTGGCAAGGTTGCGCTCTACCAACTGAGCTATTCCCGCATCGAAGGGGGTTGATTTTAGCCTGATCAGATTCCACGGTCAACTATGACCTGCTTCAGGTAGTACGCCATCGAAACCAAGGTCAGAGCCACGGCGATATAAATCATGACGCCACCAGCATACGCGGCATCAAATCCGGCAATTTGCCCATCGAACAGCAGCAGGGGTATGGCGATCATCTGAAACGCGGTCTTTATTTTCCCGAGAAAATTGACCGCCACGCTTTTCCCCTGACCCAGTTTGGCCATCCACTCCCTTAGCGCGGAAATCGCAATCTCCCGCCCAATGATGATCACAGCCACGATCGCATTCACCCTGCCGATCTGAACCAACATGATGAGTGCCGCAGCAACCATCAACTTGTCGGCGACTGGATCCAAAAATGCCCCGAACGCGGACGTCTGGTCAAGACGGCGAGCAAGATAGCCGTCTAGCCAATCTGTCAGGGCTGCCGCTGTAAACAACAGTGCCGCCATCAGATTCTTTCCCTGTTGCCCGACCAGTTCTCCAGGAAGATAAAAGACACCGATGATCAATGGGATCATCAGTATCCGCAGCCACGTCAAAATATTTGGCAGGTTAATCGGCATGCAATTCCTTGTAGATTCTCTCTGCCAGTGTACGACTGATTCCATCCACCCGTGCGAGATCGTCGATACTGGCCCCCATGACTCCTTTCAGCCCACCAAACCGGGCAAGGAGATGGCGTCGACGCAAAGCCCCAATCCCGCTGATCTGTTCGAGCGTTGATGTCACCCGTTGCTTGCCGCGCTTTGCGCGATGTCCGGTGATGGCGAATCGGTGCGCCTCATCCCTGATTTCCTGTATCAAGTGAAGCGCAGCCAGATCGCCCTCTCTGACAGGCACCTCGCGGCCCTCACCTGACCAGATCTGTTCCATTCCGGCCTTTCGCTCCGGCCCCTTGGAGACCGAGGCAAGTGCAATGTCGCCCAAACCCAGTTCGATGAGCGCTTCGCGCACCACTGCCAACTGCCCTACTCCGCCATCGATGAGAATGAGGTCCGGAACGACGCCCTCTCCCCGTACCAGATTGTCATATCTGCGTGTGACCGCCTGCCTCAAAGCCGCGTAGTCGTCGCCAGGGGAAATACCGGCAATGTTGAACCGCCTGTAGTCGCTTCGATTCATTTCCGAGCCGACATAGACCACGCAAGACGCAACCGTTGCCTCACCCTGCGTGTGACTGATATCGAAGCACTCGATGCGCTTCGCCGTATCCGGAAGGGCAAGAAGACTCCGCAACGCCGACAGGCGGGCTTCCTGGGTGTCTAGCTCGGATACTCTGGCACGCAGTGCCTGCCGGGCATTTTCAAGCGCCATTTCCCACCATTCGCGACGAACACCGATGGGATTGGTCACGACCAAAACGCGGTGACCAGCGTGTTCCGTCAGCAACGATGCAATCTCACTGTCATCTCCGAGGCCCGAACAGACGATGACGTTTGGAACCGGGCGGTCCTGGTAATGCTGGCTCAAGAAAGCCTGGAGCAATTCGGATTCCGCGATCCCCGCTGCATTGGAAGGGAACAAACTACGATCCCCGAGCTGACGCCCGCCACGAATCATGACCAGGTTCAAGCAGCTAGAACCATGTGACTGGGCGTGCGCAACGATATCCACGTCAACATCGGAGCCGGTATCCGCAACCTGACGCTGAATCATGTGGGATAACGACTGAATTTGATCCCTGTAGACTGCAGCCTGTTCAAAATCGAGTCGCTCAGATGATTCATGCATTCGCTTTGTCAGGCGATCAAGCAAGTCACTGGCGTTTCCCTCCATCAGTAACTCGGCACTCCTCACATCCTCGTCGTACTGCGCACTGCTCACCAAGCCAATGCAGGGCGCAGAGCAACGTCTTATCTGATGGAGCAGGCAGGGTCTGGAGCGATTCCGAAAAACTCCGTCCTCACAAGTACGTAGCTGGAACACCCTCTGGAGCAACTGGATGCTTTCGCGAACCGCGCCAGCGTTCGGGAATGGCCCGAAGTAACGGTTGCCCTTATCGAGCGCCCCGCGAAAAAATGCCAGCCTGGGAAACTCGGACCTGCTCAACATCAGATAGGGATACGACTTGTCATCTCGAAAAAGAATGTTGTAACGGGGGCTCAGCGACTTGATCAGATTGTTCTCGAGTATCAGCGCCTCCCCCTCAGATCGGGTTACAGTCACCTCAACGGCACGAATCTGGCTAACCATCATGGCAATGCGAGGAGAAAGCACACCTCGCTGAAAATACGATGCCACCCGCTTTTTTAGGTTCTTCGCCTTGCCTACGTAAAGCACGGCACCCTTCTCATCAAGCATCCGGTAGACCCCCGGCCTGGAGGACAGTACGGCTAGGAAGGCAGCACTATCAAACTCCGTGGCATCTGGGGTCGGTATGTCGAACCGCAACTCTCCCCCGGGGTCAACGGGTTCGCCGCTCATCGTACCTCGCTGAGGTAGCTGCCAATATCAGTAAAAACATCTTTGAACATTGCCGCCGTAAGGCGTCTTGTTTGAGTGTTGTAACGGCTGCAGTGATAACTATCGAACAAGAACATTGACCGCTTCTTCGCCTCCGTGATGCCTCGCAGGTCGTGCTTGGCGCCGTGTCTGAACGGATAATCGGTCGGCCGGCCGCCGAGGGCGCGCAGTACCGCCGCATGAGCAACGACTCCTAGTGCAAGAATCGCTTTCGGCGCAAAGTTCCCGATTTCCACTGTCAAATAGGAATTGCATTCTTTTACTTCGGCCAATTCCGGCTTGTTCGCTGGAGGCAGGCACTTGACAGCATTGGTTATGCGGCAATTGCGCAATTCCAGAGCGTCATTCGCGTCGGCACTACCGGCATGGCTCCCGTATCCAAATTCGTAGAGTGTTTCATAGAGTAGAACGCCGGCGTAGTCCCCAGTGAACGGCCGCCCGGTGCGATTGGCACCGTGCAAACCCGGGGCAAGGCCGACGATCAGCAAATCGCCGGTATTGGCGCCAAACGCCGGGACTGGACCGTTGAAATATGATGGAAAATGGGATCTCTGGTCCCTCAAGTGCCTGGCTAAGCGTGGGCACAGAGTACAAGACGCGTTGAATGATTTCAGCTTGCTCATGGCCGCCTACAAACAAGATCACCGTTGCACCGCAACCCCGAACCGAGGTCCAAAAAGCGAAGCCACATGACGATCCTGCTCTCAAGGTTCGACGATTGCATTACGTGTCCAGTCGAGCCAATAGTTGAAGTGCCGCATCAAGGCGCCGGCTCGCGCTGGAATCCCCGTCTCGAGCAGGCCGGGCCCTCATCCTCTCGACATGTTTCGAGGGCAGTGGCTCAAGTGCCCCAATTTCACCGACCAGGCGCCGCGCATCATCGGGGGCGTTGCAGACCAGAACCATATCGCAGCCCGCCGCAAACGCGGCTCTGGCACGATCGACTATCCCGCCCACCCCTACAGCACCTTCCATTGACAGGTCATCACTGAACACCACCCCATCGAAACCCAAGCGCCCTCTCAGCACCTCCTTGATCCAAAATGTGGAGAATCCTGCGGGATGCGGGTCCGCCGATGAATAGATCACATGCGCAGGCATGACGCCTGACAGGCCTTTTTTCATGGCGAGGCGGAATGGAACGAGGTCTTTTCTCTCAATTTCTTGATAGCTTCGCTCATCACGTGGCAACGCCACATGTGAATCCGCAGATACAAAGCCGTGTCCCGGGAAATGTTTTCCCACGGCGGCGACTCCTGCGTCTGCCAACCCACAGGTCAGCTCGCCTCCTAGGGCACCTACGATTTCCGGATCCGGCGAGAACGATCGGTTGCCGATGACTTGTGAATTTCCGTAGTCGACATCCAGAACGGGCGTGAAACTGAAATCCAGCCCGTGTCCTGACAACTCGCTGCCGATTATGGTGCCAACGGCGCGCGCCATTTGCATCGCATCGCTCTGCCCCTCATTCCACAACTCGCCAATGGTTCGCATTGCGGGGATTGCCGTAAAGCCGGCACGAAACCTCTGAACTCGCCCCCCCTCGTGATCAACGCAAATCAACAGTTCCGGCTTGCGAAGCGCCCGGATCTCCGAGGTCAACATCACCAGCTGATCGCTATCGAGGTAATTGCGGGCGAAGAGGATGACGCCTCCGATAAGCGGATTGCGAAGGAACTCTCGCTCCTCCGCGCTCAACACCCATCCCTCGATGTCCACCATGATGGGGCCCAATCGCGTCATGTGCGCCCCTCAAGAATTACGTAAGCGCCAGCCAAGCCGGATTCGTCAGTAATGGACAAATGAACAGCAGACACGCCTCTGCGCATGAGAAGTTGATCCAGATCCTTCGAAAACTCGAGAATAGGCCTGCCCGATGGCCCGTTAACAACATTCACATTCCGCCATGTCACCGGATAACGAATACCGGTACCGATCGCCTTGGAAAATGCTTCCTTGGCGGCAAAGCGTTTGGCGAGATATGCCGCAGGCTGACGGTGGCTGCGAAAACGCTCCAATTCGGACGCCCCAAGGATCTTGCGCGCAAACCTGTCGCCAAAGCGATCCATCGCTCGCTGTATTCGTCCGATCTCACAGAGGTCGGTTCCAATCCCGAGAATCATCACGCAACACCAGGCGACTGCTGAATCGCGTCGAGATACTTGCGGACAGTATCAGTCAATCCGAACTCTAGGGCATCTGCAATCAATGCATGTCCAATCGACACTTCAGAGACGCCGCTTACCGAGGCAAGGAAGCTCCGAATGTTCTGCAAATTCAGATCATGCCCGGCATTGACAGCCAACCCTGCTTTCATTGCGGCCTGTGCCGCCTTCCTGTATCTGGCTAACTCTTTCTCCGAATTAGGGCCTCCAAACGATCTGGCAAACGGCTCCGTATACAGTTCCACTCGGTCCGCTCCAATAGTCTGCGCGATCACCATGGCCTCAGGATTGGGATCCATGAAGAGGCTCACCCGCACTCCCATCGATTTCACTTCGGCAATGATTGGCGCTAACCTCGCGGCATCAACAGTCAAATCCCAGCCTTTATCGGATGTAAACGCCCCCGACTCATCCGGGACCAGAGTGCACTGATGGGGGCTCACCTGTCTCACAAACTGCAGCAGCCCGTGAAACGGGTTGCCTTCGATGTTGAATTCGGTTCCGGGAAATGTTCTTACAATCGCGGACAGATCATCGATGTCATGCGGCCTTACATGACGACCATCGGGCCGAGGATGAACGGTGATTCCGTGCGCCCCCGCGCGCAACACAATTTCCGCAGCCCTCGTCACGCTGGGAATTCCGTTCGTCCTGGTGTTTCGAACGAGCGCGATCTTGTTGAGGTTTACACTTAGATTGGTCATGAATGGTACTGGGAGGACGTGCTTACAGTTCCAGAAGATCCTTGAAGATCCGCCTGCTGCTCAACGGCCGGTACTCAAGACGCCTGCCAATTAGCGCCCGCATGAGGGACTTCGCTTCTGACAGAGTTCTGGGGCTACTGAAATCATCATTTGCCAAATCGATCAAGGTCTGCCCTCGGAAAACCGGATCCCCCTCGTTCAACCGATGCTGTTCAGAATTACCGATCTCCACAGGTCCACGATCTGGATCATAACAATAGTACCCATCAGGATCGAGGTCCGCTCCTGACACACTGTCCCTCCCCAGCGATAGGGCATAGCCCAGCTCAGCCAGCAGGGATTTTTCAAATGCTCTCAGGGTCGGAGCCGATGCTGCACTGTCGCCAAGGGCACTAAGCGTTTGCTGATACGAGTCAAACAGCGCTTCATGCGCATCCTCCCGAGGCAGGAGCCTTACAATCAATTCGTTCAGATAGTAGCCGCACATCAGCGCCTCACCGCGAAGCAGTGAGTGACCACCAAGCCATTCGGCGCGCGTCAAAGTGCGGATTTCCCCCTTGCCAAACCAGCTGAGCGAAAGTGGCTGAAACTCAAGCAACACGCCCCGCAGCGCCGACCTCGGCCGACGCGCTCCTCTGGCAATCATCGACACGCGACCATGTGATCGCGTAAAGCTGTCTAGCAGGAGGCTTGTTTCTCTATAGGGCTGAGAGTGCAGGATATAGGCGCACTGAGAATGGATCGCGCGCCGGTCAATCATAGCCCAAGCTCTTGACGAACTCAGAGTCGTCCTGCCAGCCATGGCGCACCTTGACCCAGACCTCCAGATGAACTTTACGGCCGAACATTCGCTCCATGTCGAGTCGCGCGGCTGTCGCAATTCGCTTTAACTGCTCCCCCTGCTTGCCGATGACTATAGCCTTGTGGGGCTCCTTGTCGACAAGAATTCCCGCGAAAATTCGGTATAAGCGGGGGGACTCTTCGAATTTTTCTATGACCGTACTGACTCCATATGGCACCTCGTCGCCCAGCGTTCGAAACAGCTTTTCGCGAAGAAATTCCGCGGCAAGGAATCTTTCGCTGCGATCCGTCAGTGCGTCCTCCGCGTGCAGTGCAGACTGCGCCGGAAGGTAGGGACGGATTGCCTTGAGGAGTGCATCCAATCCTTTTCGCTTTTGAGCGCTTATTGGGACGATTGCATCAAAACCGGCGGCTTGGGATACCTCACGCAGGAAAGGAAGCATCTCCGGCGGCCGGATGCGATCCGACTTGTTGACCGCCAATATCAACGGCTTGCCGACCTTCGCCATGCGAGAAACAATATCCCGGTCCGCTGTGTCGAACCTGCCCGCCTCGATGACGACCACCAGCACGTCCACTTCTTCTTGCGCGATTTGAATGCCTCGGTTCATGGCACTGTTCAATGCACTCCTAAACCGTGTCTGGAACCCCGGAGTGTCCACGAAAACGAACTGGGCATCCGTCCGGTTTGCTATTCCTTGAATCCGGTATCGCGTGGTCTGGGGCTTGCGCGAAGTGATCGACAATTTGGTGCCGACCAAGGCATTCAGCAACGTCGATTTGCCTACATTGGGGCGCCCCAACAAAGCGATTGTGCCTGCGTGAAACACGGTGTTTGCAGCTTCCGTCACGTGGAAAGTTTCTTGAAAGCCCGCAATGCTGCTTCCTGCTCGGCCAATCTCCGCGTCGAACCTGCTCCCGTCGTTCGCAGTTGCAGGTCGGCGATCACGCACTCGACGCTAAACGTCCGACTATGTGCCGCGCCCTCAGTCGAGACCACGGCATACGTGGGCACCGGGAGTTTCTTGGATTGCAACACTTCCTGGAGAAGCGTTTTTGAATCCTTTCCGTGTGCTTTGGGATTCAAGGATTCCAGTAAAAACCCGAAAGTTCGGGTTGTTACTGCTTCCGCAGCGTCGTATCCCCCATCCAGGAAGACCGCTCCCAGAATAGCCTCAACTGCATCCGCTAGTATCGAGGGCCTTTGCAATCCACCGCTCTTCAGTTCCCCCTCGCCAAGCCTTAGAGCATCTGAGAGGGAAATGGAAAGAGCTACCTGATGCAATGAATCCTGACGAACGAGACTTGCTCGCATGCGGGATAGTTCGCCTTCCTTTAGCCTAGAGAATCGACGGTATAGGGCAGCCGAAACCGTGCAACTCAGTACGCTATCGCCAAGAAACTCCAAACGCTCATTGTGGGTGTTTCCGTGACTGCGATGCGTCAGAGCCTGCGTAAGGAGCTCGGGGCGCAAGAACTTGTATCCGATCCGCGCCTCCAGCCACGCGTGCCCAGCCTTGTCGGTTGCAATGTCCTTGGCCACTCGTCCTTACTTACTGCTTCCCGCGAAATCGAAGTAGATGCTGACGTTCCCAAATAGTGGAATCTTCTTCGGGTACGAAAATGCAACAACTACGTCATTTCCCTCTTTTGTGATCTCCAGATCGGTCCCGCTGATCACGTTGATATCGTCGACCTGCGCCCGCTTGTCAAACGCTCTCCGGATTTCAGCAACCGTACCGCGTGCTTCGCCGCCCTGGACAATTCCCGCGACAGCCTTCTTGACTGACATGTACTCAATATAGGCGGGGGCTACCTTCATGCCACCCACAGCAACAAGCACCAAGCCTATGCAAACGAAAAGAATTCCGATCATGCTAATACCGATTTGCTTATGCATCGCACCCTCGCTACTGAAAGCGGCCAAACCTTTTCAGATCGCCAAAATTGAACCAGATAAAAAACGCCCTCCCAACGATATTCTCCTCCGGCACGAACCCCCAAACCCGGCTGTCCGCCGAGTTATCGCGATTGTCTCCCATCAGAAAATAGTTTCCATCAGGCACCTTGCATGTAACGCCTTCGTTATTGTAGTTGCAATTGTCTCTAAGTGGGAACTGCCTGACAAATGGAACCGTCGCCGGCGCGTCCTCGTCAATGAGGATGGCATGTTCCACGGCGCCGGTTTGCTCCTGATACTGGCGTGAATAACTGATCCGTTCCTGGTGCAGATAATCGGGTAGTGGCTTTCGTGGAGCCTCCACGCCGTTGATGTAGAGGCTTTTGTTGACATACGCGATGGTATCGCCGGGAAGCCCTACCACCCTCTTGATGTAATCGAGGCTTGGGTCCTCCGGGTAGCGGAACACCATCACATCTCCTCGTTGGGGTCGCGAAATATCAACGATCTTTTTATTTACTATCGGCAACCGAATCCCGTAAGTGAATTTGTTGACGAGAATGAAGTCGCCTATCACCAAAGTCGGAATCATTGACCCCGATGGAATCTTGAATGGCTCGAACAGGAAGGAGCGCAGAATAAACACAATCAAGATGACAGGAAAAAAGCTCTTGGGGTACTCAACCCACCATGGCTCTCGCGCATCCTTTTTTCGATGACGGCCCAGCCAAACCGCGTCAACCAAGGCCACTGCCCCAGTGAACAACAGCAATGTAAAGAGTATCAGCGCGAAGTTCATTTGCTGTCGACCTGTAGGATTGCCAGAAACGCCTCTTGCGGAATCTCAACCGTCCCGACCTGCTTCATTCGTTTCTTACCCGCTTTCTGCTTCTCCAGAAGCTTGCGCTTTCTGGAGATATCCCCGCCGTAGCACTTCGCAAGCACATTCTTTCTAAGCGCCTTAATGGTTTCCCTCGCGATGATATGGGCGCCAATAGCGGCCTGCACCGCTACGTCGAACATCTGCCTGGGAATCAACTCCCTCATTTTGGCCGCCAATTCCCTTCCTCGATAGGGCGCCGTGGCGCGATGCACCATCAACGACAAGGCGTCAACCTTCTCGCCGTTGATCAGGATATCAAGCTTGACCATGTCTCCAGCGCGGTACTCCTTGAACTCATAATCCAAAGACGCATAACCGCGTGAAGCCGATTTGAGCTTATCGAAGAAATCCATCACGACTTCGTTAAGCGGCATTTCGTAAGTCAGCATGACCTGACGTCCGTGATAAAGCATATTTTTTTGCACACCGCGCTTGCCATTGCAAAGCGTCATCACGGCACCGAGGTAATCTTGCGGGACAAAGACCATGGCGGTGATGATAGGTTCGCGGATTTCCTCAATCTTGGAGACGTCGGGCATGCGTGCGGGATTCTCGACTTTGATTACCGCTCCGTCCCGCAACATCACTTCGTAGACAACTGTCGGCGCGGTGGTTATCAGATCCATCCCATATTCGCGCTCCAGCCGCTCCTGAACGATATCCATGTGCAGCAACCCAAGGAATCCGCAGCGAAAGCCAAACCCCAGTGCCTGCGACGTTTCGGGCTCAAATTGAAGCGAGGAGTCATTCAATTTGAGCTTTGTCAGCGCATCTCTAAGACCATCGTACTGATTGGACTCCACTGGATACAGTCCCGCAAAGACCTGGGGCTTGATTTCCTTGAACCCCGGAAGTGCTTCCTGCGCGGGTCTGTCGGCACTAGTCAGCGTGTCGCCGACCTTTGCATCGGCTAGTTCCTTGATCCCCGCGATGACAAAGCCCACCTCGCCTGCGGACAAGCGTTCGCGCATAAGGGATTTTGGGGTGAATACACCGACCTGCTCACAAACATGCGTAGCAGTCGTGGACATCAACAGGATCTTGTCCCTTGGGACTAGCACGCCATCAACCACACGCACGAGCATGACCACGCCCACGTAATTGTCGAACCACGAGTCGATGATCAGAGCCTTGAGCGGGCCTTCGGGATTCCCCCTGGGGGGCGGGATGCGATGAACCACCGCCTCAAGGATATCTTCTATGCCTTCCCCGGTTTTTGCGCTGGCTCGAATGGCGTCTTGGGCTGGGATCCCGATGACGTCTTCAATCTCCTGAATCGCACCTTCGGGATTGGCCGAAGGCAAATCGATTTTGTTCAGGACAGGTACAACTTCCACGCCTTGCTCTGTAGCGGTATAACAATTCGCCACAGTTTGGGCTTCCACCCCCTGCGAAACGTCCACCACCAGCAAGGCACCTTCACACGCAGCCAGCGATCGAGACACTTCATACGAAAAATCGACGTGCCCGGGCGTATCAATAAGATTCAGATAATAGGTCTGACCGTTCCGCGCCCGGTACGTCAGCGCAGCGGTCTGAGCTTTGATCGTGATTCCGCGCTCACGCTCAAGGTCCATCGAATCGAGCACTTGTGCCGACATTTCTCGATCGGACAGGCCACCGCAATGCTGAATGAAGCGATCAGCCAGCGTCGATTTACCGTGATCTATATGAGCGATTATTGAAAAGTTTCGAATATTTCTCACGTTACGCAATTTCACAAAAAAGGGTGCCTCGACGGGCACCCTTAAATCGACATAAGTTTATGATTTTACCGGATTTCTACCAAATAGGCACGAAATGCTTCGATATTGAGACGGAAGCGTGAAATCTCACGTCCCTGATGCATCAGCACCGGCACCAAGTCGTTGTAGCGCTCCGCCAAAATAGGATCACCATCAACATCGACATGCGAAACTACGATTCCAAGTTCATACACGAGGCGCTCAAGTTCTGCGGCCATTTCCTCGCACAAATGGCAGCCGGAGCGCCCATATAAAGTAAAGCGCTCCCGCTCATCCACGCCCGCCCTCGCCGCGAATGGTCACAAAAAGATTGCTCTCCCCTCGCTTGATATGGAGCGTAACTGTGGTCGCTCGATCGAGCGAGTTGACATATTTGTTGAACTGATCCGCGCCGCGAATTTCCGTAGTCTGCCCCCTC
>CANJXQ010000137.1 GCA_947478805.1 Betaproteobacteria bacterium
ATACGCGCAGCCAAGGCTGAGGGGGAAGTTTTCTTCTATTCGGCTGCAGTGGACAGCACGGCGAAACGCACGGGCGACGCCTTCTTCGCAAAATACGGCATCAAGTCCTCGTTCATCCGCATCGGCGGCACCCAGATCCTGCAGCGATTCGCGACCGAGGCGGAGGCGGGCACTTTCGCCGCCGATCTCGTGCTCAACTCAGGCGACGTCGTGAACTTTACCGAAGAGGGAATCAAAAAGGGTTGGCACGAATCCATCTCGCAAGCCGGTCTTCCGGTGCTCGTCAGCGGCGAGTATCCCGCGCGCCTGAACCGCGGGCCGACGGCCGTGGTGCAGATCGCGCCCTGGATCCTGGCCTACAACACGGACAAGCTCAAGCCGGCGGATCTGCCCAAGGACTGGAACGAACTGCTCAGTCCGCGATTCAAGGGGCAACTCGTGGTGCCCGCGCCGCGCTCGTCCGACGCCTACATTGCCTTCTGGGCGTTGCACCTCGACAAGCTAGGCGACCAGTATTTCACGCAGCTGCGCAGCCAGGGGCCGCGCCTCTACAACGGCATTGCGCCGTCGCTCAATGCTTTGGCTGCGGGCGAGGGCAGCCTGATGGTCCCGACCCTGGCGGCCTTCGTCCAGGACATGATCGCCAAGGGCGCGCCGCTCAAGCTTTACACCCTGGACAACACCACCGGCATCGAGATGCAGGTGTTGTTGACCTCGCGCGCCAAGGCCAAACACCCGAATGCGGCGCGCCTGTTTGCCAACTACATCCTGTCGCAGGAGGGTAACAAGGTCTTCAATGACGATCCGGGTGGCGTGACGGTGTATGACACGGCTGGCTTGCCCAAGGGCTACCAGCCACCGAAGGCGGGGATATTTTCCCGCCGTGACGAGATTGCCAAACTGTTCGGAACCTGAACGCTTTTAGCGCCTGTTTACGAGCAGGCGCGCGGCTTCTTTGGCCGGCATGCCCAGCCTTACCCCAGCTGCTTCGGCCAGTGAGTTCGCAGCGCTGATGATGCCCTCGTGGTAAGTGCTGAGGCCGTCGCCCATGCGGGCGCGGCGTGCATCCACGGCAGCCCCTGCAATGTTGTCTGCAACGACGTGTTGCAGCGCCCACACGCCGCTGTTCTCGCGCCCCATGCCGCCGTCGGAGCAGATCATCCCAAAGGGAAGCACCTGGCGCATGTAGGGCAGGGCGCTCTTGCCGGTGATGCCTGCGGTGACGAGCACGTTGCGCCTGTCTTCGGGAAGGCCGAAGGCGATGGAGTCGGTGCAAACTACCAGACGGCCATCGGGGCCCGTATCGACGACGGTTCGGTTGGTGACTTCGGCGGCGTCCGGTTGCTCCGGCTCGTTTCGCAGCATCACAAGGGACGCTTCTTGCGTCGTCATCCCCGGTCGCACGCCGCAGTCGTGCGCGGGCCGGTTGACCCTGCTGATGATGCCGCGTTGGTAAAGGTCGACGCCGTCGCTGAGGAACACTGTCATTGCGTCGGCAGTCGCGGCCGGAATGTTGAGGGCCTCCAGGTACCATAGGCCGGCGATGGCGGCACCCTCGGGGCCGATGCCGCAGTCGATGCTGACCACGCCGCGCGGGCGATGCTCGGCGATGAAGCGTGCCGGCAGCACCCCGCAGTAGGACGCGTTGACGACGACATCGGTGCCGCGATTGCGTTCATCCGCATAGTAGGCCGAGTCCATGGCCATGATGCGGCCATGCGGGCCTGAGTGCATCTGGACCTGCTCTGCAGGTAGGTCGAGCATGTTCGTGCTCCTTGCGATAGGGTGCGGGCATTCTAGCAATGCTCGCGTGTTTCCCGGATGGCAGTGAAACCCGGACAATTCTGCTAGGCTTTGCGTACGCAGCGCATCGATACCGGCAAGGAGGGAACATGAGTGAATCTGGAGATAACCAAAAGGTCCTGCAATTCGGCCGCAGGATGCCCTTGAGTGCGGATGGCACGCATGCCGTGCCCGAGCCGCAGCATTTCGGCCTGGGCAACCTGCCCACCTATAGCGACCAGTGCGAAGGCGATCCGATGCCGCAGGCCTTCACGGTAGCCACGGCGCTGCTGGCGCAGGGGCGCAGCGACTATGTGCTTGCAGCGACCGATCGGCTGCAGATCGTGATCAAGTGCTATGCCGCGGGTGGCGAGAACTACCTGCACACACATACCGAGGAAGACCACTCCTTCGTCATCCTGGACGGCGAGGCGACGTTCTTCGGACCCAAGGGGCGCATCGGCTCCTTCGGGAGAAACCAGGGCCTGCTGGTTCCGCGCGGCGCCTATTATTCGTTCCAGTCGAGCGGCAAGACGCCGCTTGTGCTGCTTCGCGTCGGGGCCCCGCATGCTGGCAACCGCATGCTTGCCATTGAAGGCAACGACCGCACCCAGGACGGGCGCGATGTGGTGTTCCCGCCGGCAGTGCCATTGAAGGATGCGTTTTATCGTTAGTCTTCATCCTGGACGCCGTCCCATGCGTCCCGCCGGCAAGGGGCATACCGCACTGTTCGACTATGGGGATGGCGGCCTTTTCACAGTGCTGAAGACTGGCGAGCGATGGGTTTGCTGAAGTTCGGCGCTTGGTTGTCGAATTGGGGCCGGCGCGGGAAATCCGACGCGTCAGCGGGCGAAGGGCCACGCAGTCCCGACGAAGCGGATCTGAGCGACATACCGCTGCTGGTTCAGTCCGGTCGCGGCGATGAAGCCGAGCAGCGCCTGCGCCGACGCCTGAGCCTGGAACCGGATGCCGTCGAAGCGCTGCAGTTCCTCGGGTTGATCTGCCACCAGAGCGCGCGCAATGCCGAAGCGGCGAGGCTGCTCGCCCGCGCGGTGGGGCTGGCGCCCGAAGTTGCGTTTCTGCATGCCAACTACGCGGAAGTGTTGCGTGCTGGTGGCGACGCCGAAGGCGCGGAGCGTCATGCGCGGAATGCCGTCCGACTGGCGCCCGAGCATGCCGACTTTCGTTTCAATCTGGCGCTCGTGCTCGCATCGCGCCAGCGTCACGGCGAGGCAATCGAGGCGCTCGATGCCGTGCTGGCATCCCATCCGGATCGCATCGATGCGCTGGCGCTGAAGGCAGACGCATGCTTCGAGACCGGGCGATTGGACGATGCCCTGCCATTGGCCGAGCGTGCTTCGTCGCTCGCCCCAACTGATGTTGCGTTGCGCATCAAGCTGCTGCTCATCAGGGCCTGGGCCTGCGATTGGCGGCATCGCGATGAGGATGTGCTTGCACTGCGAGGGATACTTGAGCGCTGTGTAGAGCAATCGGCCGCGCTTTCGGACGCGGCGTCGGAGGCAACGTCGGGCGAGCTGCACGTCGGAGGTCCCGGGCGTCCAATCCCCGCGGGGCTCAGCCCCCTGACTACTTACGAATATCCGCTCCCGCAGGCGCTGCGCGACACGTTCACGCGACTCTACGTGGAGGACATTCGCCGCAGCGTCGGCGCCGCGCTTCCGGCGATGACCCGCAGGGGACGTGCCGGCGGGGTACGGCTGCGCCTGGGGTATCTGTCGGCCAATTTCAACAGCCACCCGATGATGCACCTGCTGGGGAGTTTTTTCGGATTGCACGACCGTAACCGCTTTGAAGTCTTCGGCTACTCGATCGGCAACGATGATGGCAGCGAGTATCGCCGGCGAGCCGTGGCATCAATGGATCACTTCATCGATATCCGCAGCCTGTCGGCGCGCGATGCCGCGTTGCGAATACGAGAGGACGGGATCGATATTCTCATCGACCTGATGGGCTTTACCTTCGACGCACGGCCGGACATCCTTGCGCTCCGGCCCGCGCCGATCCAGGTCGCGTGGCTGGGTTACCCGGCATCCACCGGGCCCGGCCTGAACGACTATGCCATCGTCGATCGTGTCGTGGCGCCGAAGGAGGCTGCGGGCCAGTTTTTCGAGAAACTGGCGTGGATGCCGCATTCCTACCAGGTCAACGATCACCGGCAGGCGATTGCAGCGGACGTTCCATCCCGCGGTGAACTCGGGTTGCCTGCGTCCGGTTTCGTCTTCGCGTGCTTCAACCACGTCCGAAAGATCGAACCCGACGTATTCGCCCTGTGGATGCGCATTCTGTCCCGTGTTCCGGACAGCGTCCTGTGGCTGTATGGCAGCAACACGACGGCGTGCGACAACCTCAGGCGAGAGGCGGTGCGCCTGGGCATCGGTGGCGAGCGTATTGTCTTCGGCGCGACCATGGCCAAGCCCGCGCACCTGGCGCGACTGTCGCGGGCCGACTTGTTTCTCGACACCTTTTCCTACAACGCGCACACCAGCGCCTCTGATGCCTTGTGGGCCGGCGTGCCGGTCGTCACGAGGCCTGGGGATGCTTTTCCCTCGCGGGTGGGGGCAAGCCTGGTATCGGCGGTTGGTCTTCCCGAACTCGTGTGTACCAGCGAGCAGGCCTACGAGGCGCTGTCCGTACGCCTGGCTTGCAGCCCTGATGAGCTTGCGCGCATGCGCGCCGTTCTGGCTTCACGTGAGCGACTGCCGCTGTTCGATACGCCTCGATTCACCCGCGACATTGAACGGGCATTCGAGGCCATGTGGCAGCGTTTCCTGGACGGAACGGCAGCGGTGTCATTCCCGGTGGACAAGGATCCCTAGATTCAGGAGCGCCTCGCCGGCCCTCAGGGACGCTGTCTGGATGGCGCGGCAAAAAAAAGCCCCTCCGAAGAGGGGCTGTTGCTGCAGCTGGCCGGATTAACGGCAGGTTGCAGGCAGGTACTTCGAAGGCGTGCCGACACAGGACCAGGTCAGTGCGCCACCGGTTTGGGTGGTTGGCGACATGGTGATGGTGATAGCCGCGCCGGTGGACGTGCTGGCCGAGCTGCCCTGGATGGTGATGACGCCGGCGTCGGTGACGCTGCCGCCGGAAATCTTGCCGACAACGTTGACGGTCAGTCCAACGCCCATGGAAGCCGAGCCGCCCGGATCCGTCTGGTATTTCTCCGAGATCGAGGTACGGAAACCGGAGGCGGCGAGAATGAGCTCGGACGCCTTGGCGCGGATCGTGTAGTCCTGATAAGCAGGCAATGCAACCGCTGCCAGAATGCCGATGATCGCAACGACGATCATCAGTTCGATCAGCGTAAAGCCCTTATGGATTGTCTTCATGAACTGCCCTTTATATGGTTGCGCGATTGCGCACCCGAACAAGGCGCAAGGATCAGGCCGGAAACGACCGTTCCAGAAAATATAATTACTGCATAAAAATCAATTGGATACAAACGAACCGTCAAGCGTGTTTGTACGTGGTGTGGAGGGCTGGGTGATCAATCGCGTCACCTAACGCCTCGATTGATCAGCTGGAGGCCATTGGCCGCGGGCGGTGCTGCGCCCGATGCGAGGCCGCGGGTGGCAGGTCTAGCGGGCCAGGATTTGAACGCGGAGCGTGCTGCTGTAAGCGCGATCGAGCCGATCCTGGAGCGAATTCACGCCACCGGTCGCGCTGAGGGCCGGACGTCCTTCGTAGGCGTAAAGCTTGTCGAGCAATACGATTTCATAGAGGGCACCAAGGGCCAGGAACAAGCCCAGCATGGCTGCCCACGAGAGGTTTTTCTTGCGTGCACTGACACGCGCGATGAAGCCGCAACCGGCGATGGACAAGCCGACCAGGAAATTGGGAAACCAGTTTTGCGGCATGGGCGGACCCACGTCGAAAGGCACGCTGCTGAACCCCATTGCAGCGACCAGCGAATCGATGAGGACCAGGCAGCCGTAAATACTGATGAGCGTCCCAAGCGCAGCAACGCCGGCAACGATTCTTGCCGACTCAACCTGGCCTGCTTCGAGCGTGCTTGCCGCCATCTTCAGTTCCCTCCCGGGACACGACTGACTCGCGGGGTGCGGATTGTCCACCGTCGCGGCCTAGGGTGCAACCCCTGAAGTCCTAGATTGCCCAATTCTGCAACCGGGCGCCATCAGGATATCCGGAAGGCGTTCCTACGGGTGAATGCCGGAATGCCTGCATGAGCCGATCAGGCCCGGCGGTCGGATGACACCCCAACTCAAGTCATAACCACATGAAAATTCTATGTTTATTATGGTATCCGGCGCAGATCCAGGGTCATTGGAAAGGCATGATTAGCGGGTTCCGGGGCGACTTCCATGGGGCCTGGCGTATGTCCATGTTCCCAGAAACGGGCAAACCGGCGCGCTTCGGCTTCGTTGGCATTGACAGGGAAGGCGTCGTAATTGCGCCCGCCTGGGTGTACCACGTGATAGGTGCAGCCGCCGATGGAGCGCTTGTTCCAGGTGTCCACGATATCGAACACCAGCGGTGAATGGATGCCGATGCTCGGGTGCAGGGCCGAGGGCGGATTCCAGGCACGGTAACGAATGCCGGCAACAAACTCGCCTTGTACGCCGCTGGGCGCAAGCGGTGCTGTGCGGCCGTTGCACGTGACGATGTGGCGCGTGCCAGTCATGCCCGAGACCTTGACCTGTAGGCGTTCAACCGATGAGTCGACATAGCGCGCGGTGCCTCCAGCGGACATCTCCTCGCCCATGACGTGCCAGGGTTCGATTGCCTGGCGCAGTTCCAATCGCACGCCTTCGTAGACGACCGACCCGTAGCGGGGAAAACGAAACTCCAGAAAGGGCGCGTACCACGCATCATCGAACGCATAGCCTGAAGCCCGTAGGTCGCGCAGCACATCGCGCAAATCGCCCTCGATGAAATGCGGCAGCATCCACCGATCGTGCAGCGCCGTGTCCCAATATACGAGGCGGCCCTGGTAGGGGGACTGCCAGAAGCGTGCCACCAGTGCGCGCAGGAGCAGCATTTGGGCAAGGCTCATCTGCGGATGTGGCGGCATCTCGAAGGCGCGAAATTCCAGCAGGCCCAGGCGCCCGGTGGCGCCATCCGGCGAGTAGAGCTTGTCGATGGAAAACTCGGCGCGATGGGTGTTGCCTGTGAGGTCGACCAGCAGGTTGCGCAACAGCCGGTCCACCAGCCAGGGCTTCGCGCTTTCCTCGCCGGACTTCAGCACGAGGTCCATCTGCTGGAAGGCGATCTCCAGTTCGTAGAGGTTGTCGTCGCGTGCCTCGTCGACCCTTGGCGCCTGGCTGGTCGGGCCGACGAATTGCCCGGAGAAAATGTAGGACAGCGCGGGGTGGTTCTGCCAGTAGGTGATGAGGCTCTTGAGCAGATCGGGTCGGCGAAGGAAAGGGCTGTCCGCAGGCGTCTTGCCGCCCAGCGTGACGTGGTTGCCGCCCCCGGTGCCGGTGTGGCGGCCATCGAGCATGAATTTTTCGCTACCCAGCCGACACAGGCGGGCATCGGCGTAGATGGCGTTTGTGTTCTCCACCATCTCCGGCCAGCTGTGTGCCGGATGGATGTTGACTTCGATCACCCCCGGGTCTGGGGTCACTGCCAGCACCTTCAAGCGCGGATCGATGGGCGGCGTGTAGCCCTCCAGCCGCAGCGAAAGCTTCAGTTCCGCCGCCGTCAGCTCGATGGCGGCGACAAGGTTGATGAAATCCTCGGCGCGCTTGAGTGGCGGCAGGAAGGCATACAGCCGGCCCTGCCGGACCTCGATGCAGAGCGCCGTGCGGATCACGTCGCGGGGCGCGGGCTGACCCTTGCGTGGCGCAAGCGGTCCGCGTGCGTGGCGTTTTTTCTCGGCCAGTTCATGGGCATTGTGCAGGTCGCCGCGTTCGGCAAACGGATCGCGGTCGTGCTCGGCTTCGGCATCGCCGGGCTGGACCTCGGGAAGGGACGACAGCGGCAGCCGTACCCCCAGTGGGTGGGTGCTGGCGAGCAGGAACAATCGCTCGCGCTTGAGAGGCCACGCGGAGCTCTCCCATGCCGTTTCCGTATCGTCCCCGGTAGTTTTTGATGCGCCCGATTCCTGTGCGCGCGCCCGCAGCGGCAGCACGTAGCCCGCCGGTTGCTCCAGTCCGCGCTCGAGCACGCGCAGCACGCGCCCGCGTTCTTCATGCTCGGAAAGTTTCGCCGTGACAGGGTCGATGTTGATGGGCAGGTTGTGCTCGCCGTACAGGACCGGCAGCGGGTCCTCGAAGGCGGGAATGACGTGTTCCGGTGCGAGGCCAAGCGTCGCAGCCAGCGCGGCTGCAAAGCGCGCGGCATCCGTGTCGGCGATCACCGAACGGTCAGACTCGCGCGCGATGCGCGAGGTGTCCTTCCAGAGCGGAACGCCATCGGCGCGCCACACGATGGGCAGCGCCCAGCGCGGCACCGGCTCGCCCGGGTACCACTTGCCCTGCGTGTACATGAGCAGGCCGCCCGGTGCGAAGCGATCGCGCAACCGCCAGGCCAACTCCTCGGCGAGTTTCCACTTCTCGGGCGAGAGGGCGGTGATGCTCCACTCCGGCCCGTCCATGTTGTCCACCGACACGAAGGTCGGCTCGCCACCGTGCGTCAGGCGCACATTGCCGGCATGGAGCTCCGAGTCGATGTGGCGGCCGAGCGCATCGATGGCCTGCCACTGGATGTCGGTGTAAGGTCGCGTGACGCGCGGATCCTCGTGGATGCGCGTCACCGTCATTTCGAATTGGAGCTCCGACTCGCAGGGGTCGGTGAAGCCGGTGACCGGTGCGGCGCTGGAGGGAAACGCGGTGGAGGCCAGCGGAATGTGTCCTTCTCCCGCGAGCAACCCGGACGTGGGATCGAGTCCGACCCAGCCGGCACCGGGAATATAGACCTCGGCCCATGCATGCAGGTCGGTGAAGTCGGCAGTCGGGCCTGAGGGGCCCTCCAGAGGTTTCACGTCCGCGGTGAGCTGGACGAGGTATCCGGAGACGAAGCGCGCGGCAAGGCCCATGTGGCGCAGGATCTGCACCAGCAGCCAGCCGGTGTCGCGACAGGAACCCTGGCCGACCTCCAGCGTCTTGTCGGGAGTCTGGATGCCCGGCTCCATCCGCACGAGGTACTTGATTTCCGATTGCAGGCGCTGGTTGACAAGGACCAGGAAATCGACGATCTGCATCCCCGGCTTGAAGCCGTCTTTCCGAAAGTGCTCCAGCCATTTAGCGAACAGCGGACCCGGCGCCTCGCGCACGAGGTAAGGCGCCAGCTCGGTCGCCATCTGCTCCGGATAGGGGAAGGGAAACGTCTCCGCCCAGGCCTCGACAAAAAAATCGAAAGGATTGATCACCGTCATGTCGGCGACGACGTCGACGGCAATCTCCAGCACCTTGGAAGGCTCAGGGAACACCAGTCGCGCAATGTAGTTCCCGTAGGCGTCCTGCTGCCAGTTGATGAAGTGTGCCTCCGGCTTCACCCGCAACGAGTAGCTGTGGATGGGCGTGCGGCAGTGCGGCGCGGGGCGCAGCCGCACTTCATGGGGCGACAGTGCGACGGCGCGGTCGAACTGGTAGCGCGTGACATGGTGCAGGGCGACGCGGATGGTCATGGCATGGCCCTACGGGTTTGCTGCGGGCGGGAGCCTCGCACGGGGTGGCTTAGAGCGCCTAACAGAATTGCCGTTAGGCGCCCTGACTTAGGGGAGCGCGAGGGGATGTTTCCCCTCGCATTGTTAGGCACTCTTATTTGAAGACCTGGCCCTGGAACTGTTGTGACGTGCTGCCATCCTCGTTCCATTGCGGATACGGCAGTTGCGAGAACACGCGGCGCAGGCCTTCGCCCCATTGCGTGTGGATCATGGCGAAATAGGGGTCGGATTCGGTGATGCGCCGTTGCAGGCTGAAGCGGAGCTGGTCGCGCTCGTACATGGCCATGTCGATGGGTAGCCCAACCGAGACGTTGGAGCGCATGGTCGAGTCGAAGGATACCAGCACGCACTTGGCCGCCTCCATCATTGTCGAGGTCGGCTTGATCACGCGGTCGATGATCGGGCGGCCGTACTTGGTCTCGCCGATCTGGAAAAAGGGTGTCTCGGGCGTTGCCTCGATGAAGTTGCCTTCCGAGTAGAGCAGGAACAGCCGCATGCGCTCGCCCTTGATCTGTCCGCCGATGATGAAGGAGGCGCTCGCGTCGATATTGTTCTGCTGCAGGTATGCGCCGTCGCGCTTCCTTACCTCGCGCAGGTTCTCCCCGAGCAGCGTCGCCACGTCGAAGAGCGACTGCGCGGCCCAGATATTCCCGTGAGGGTCGTCGCGCCGACTCTGCAGCTCGAGCAGGTTGAGCGCATTCTGCGTGACCGACAGGTTGCCCGAGGTCATGATGGCGATGGAACGATCGCCGGGCCTCTCGAAGACTTTCATCTTGCGGAAGGTCGACACGTGGTCGACGCCGGCGTTGGTGCGTGAATCGGAGGCGAACACCATGCCCGATTCCAGGAGGATGCCGACGCAATAGGTCATCTACTGGAGATTCCTGAATTTGAATGCCCAAGCATAGAGGAATTGGGCAGCCCTCGCAATTGCGCATGGCGAGTTTCACTTCCATTGCCTGCCGGGGGGCGGTTGAAGGTTCATGACCTTGCCGTGGTTCAACTGTAGTCGGGCACGAGGAAGTGCTCGTTGATCTCGGTATTGAGCGCGTCGATCTTGTCGAGGAAGTCCATCAGGTACTGGTGGAGGCCCAGTTCGAAGATCTGTTGCGGTCGCCCGTAATGGAGCTGCGCATGGATTTCGCCGGCCAGCCGCTCCGGCTCGAGGCGTTCGGCCGCAGTGTCCTCGCCGGAGAGCCCCTGCAGGATTTCGTAGATGTCGTTCATGCAGGCGTGCAGGCTGCGCGGCACGTCTTCGCGCAGGATCAGCAGTTCGCCGATCCGGAACGGCGTGATCACATCGCGATAGACCTTGCGGTAGGACTCGAAGGTGCCCAGCGATCGCAGCAGGGAGCCCCACTGGTAGTAATCCACCGCGCCGCCGACGTCGTCGATCGACGGCAGCAGCGTGTGGTACTTCACGTCGAGGATGCGCGCCGTGTTGTCGGCGCGTTCGAGGAAGGTGCCAAGCCGGATAAAGCTGAAGGCCTCATCGCGAAGCATGGTGCCGAAGGTGACGCCGCGAAACAGATGGGACCGGTTCTTCACCCAGTCGAAGAAATTGCTGACCCCGCGCGCGTCCACGGTCGCGTAGTCGAGGGTGTGACCAGCCCGAGCTTTCTATACCAATGTAATTGAGAGTGTAACGGTTCGAAGTGCTTTTAATAAAGGACTATGGATTGTGCATAGGTGGCGCTCCTGTTGGGGGTTTTAGCTGGAAGCTGCCC
>CANJXQ010000138.1 GCA_947478805.1 Betaproteobacteria bacterium
CTCACCGGCGGCTTGCTTGAACAAGGCGTGGCGCTCGTTGATGGGCACTAACAACGCCACGGGCGGAATAGTGGGGCAAGGCGTCCGCTACTGCCCTCGGTAAAGGACAGCGACTGAAGTCTTGAAACGGTCAAGAACAGGTTCGACCGGAGCGGGGGATTACCTACGTGCCTGATGAAAGACCTTTACGTACTGGCTTAGCTCACCGCTTCATCACTCTTGCCCTCATGGACTCTGTGAAACCAGGACATTGCTCGGTCGCCTGGAACCCAGTCCCCGACTGCTCCAGTCTTGGGGACGGCATCTTCAAGGCAAGTCTGCGGCCCGTACCGGATTACCTGCCAAACCCTTTGTGAAACAACATAGTTGTATCACGCACATAAGTAATGTACTTGACATAGTGGCTTAGTGCAACTAACATGTGGTTCAGACACAACATGCAATCAAAAATATGAACCACTACCCAATGCCATTCACACGGGTCGAGGTCGCCGTTTTGAGCCTTCTTGAGGGACAGTTGTGCGTGCTGCTCATCAAACGCAAGGAGGCGCCCCACAAGGGCCTCTGGGGGCTTCCTGGAGGGGTGTTGCGGATTGACCTGGACGCCACACTGGAGGGGGCTGCGCAAAGGGTTGCACAGGAGCGCCTCGGAGCGAAGCTGCCATACCTCAAGCAGCTTATTGCTGTCGGATCAAAGACGCGCGACCCACGATCGCCCTGGGCTCTATCCGTGGTTTACCGCGCCCTCATACCGATCACATCGATTGAGCCCCTCCCTGGCAAACGGATCGAGGCGATTAGATGGGCTCCTGCTCACGAGTTTGATGTGGATCAGAAGCTAGCTTTCGATCATCAAGCTTTGGCCCGCTCTGCGCTTGCTGCTACCAAAATTGAGATTGATGAGCTCAAGTTGCCCGTGGGATTTTTGCCAGATACGTTCACGCTGACGGAACTTCAGACTTTGTGTGAGCAACTGGCTGGGCGGGCGCTGGATAAATCAAGTTTTAGACGCAAGCTCAAGGACCGAATGATGGTGGAGCCTGTAGAAGGAAAATTTGTGGGTGGAGCAAACCGTCCAGCCTTGCTTCACAGGCTTAAGCCAAATCTTGACTAAGCTTGAACACAGCAACCGGCAACTGCGTGCGTGCATCGGTAGTGGGTATGGAACCAAAGCCCCCGGGGTCAACGCTCTTGGGTCCGCACGGGGTGTCTAAGCCACCTCGACACCGACGTTTCAGTGGCAGTCATTAGCGCGGGTTCCTGAGGTGCTTGAGAAAATTGATATGTCCATTGCACAGCTGGGGCAGAACTACAAAATCAGCGGGTAATTTCGAGTCACGCTTTCGGATAGAGACACCGGCGACCTTCCAATTGACACAGCGCCATGAGCCAGCCCCATACCCTGCTAAATGATCGCACTCAATGCATACGCGCCGGGCGTCCGATTCTCGATCCCTCATTGCCAGTTTGTCCGCAAGGCGCTCAGCGTCCAACAACGTCAATCCTTTGTTAGAGAAACGCGCCAATCTTAAGGTGAGGGCGTCAATCTCTGGGCCATTCATCGCCGTAGAATGTGTAAAGCACCAGCGGTCAAGGCCATCTATTGCTGCAGTGGAAGAATCGTGTTTTGCCAATTCGTCGGGGGATGGCACTGCCAAAACTGACGAAAGTCGCCCTGGCAATGAAGAAATGGCCTCGAATGGCACTGACGAAACTGCCAAAAGTCTCAAAACAGGAGTTTCGTCAGTTTTGACAGTACCGCGCTGCCCTTTTCGTGAAATCGCCGCTTTTGCACGCTCGGCCCAAGTCCTCATTTCGACACCTTCTTGATTTGAGGGTTGACGTAGTAGCGATCTGTCGGACGACCCAGCGTGTTGATGCCGTCCTGGCTTTTCACATGGCCGTTTTCCTCCAGAATGGCTAGGGCGGTTTCGGCCTGCATGATGGTGGTGACGCCCGACCACTGCTTGCGAACCATGTCACGAACGGTGAATCCGTCATCTAACTTGCCCGCGGCTAGGCGGCGGCTGATCATGCGGGCGGTGCTTACTTTGGCAGCATCCTCCAGACCGTAGATTCGCCTAGCATGGCCGCTCAGGTACTCGCACCAGGCGGCGGCGCGAAGTGCGCTGGTGGCGGTGACCGGGCCGATAGAACCCTCGGCCAAATGCAGGATCAGTGCGATGGAGCAGAACAGCTTTTCAAACTTTCCAAAGTGCTGCTGCATCAACCGGTTTTGTTCATTGGCGATGTGAACCGTGTGCAGCTCAGTACACCACTCGATAAAGATGTCTTGCGCTGCATCATCAAAACAAAAGTGAGGCAGCTTCACGAAATCGTCAGCGGAGGCTGCACCGTCTTGCACCGGGTCAAACACGGCCAACCGGTCAAACAGATCACGAATCGCCTCGCGTGCGCCCCTGACCGGGTATCGGTCGCGCCATTCCCAAGCGACAGCGTCGGGGTACACCATCACCTGAAACCGCTGGATGCGGCCATCGTTGTCGAGTGAGTTGGAGATACCGGCGAGGTAGCGTTCCAGCAGTTCTGGCTGAATACCGCCGAACACCGAGATGCACAAGTTTTTGATGTGCAGGCTACCGCGCCCGATGCGGTCAATGTTGAAGCTGGCAGTGCCGTTCCAGCCCTCCAGATAGAAAGCCTTGTCGCCCTCTTTGCCGTCTTGTTCCCATGAGGCGAGCAGGCCGCTTAACTCGTCCCGATAGACCAGCATCCCCGACGGGTTTTGCGTCAGTAAATCACCCAGCTTTTCAACCGTTGAGTCATTGGATTTGAAGCGCCGAACTTTGGGTTCTTCCGGGGCTTGCAGGCCTTGCAAGTCCGCAATGGCGGCATTCATTTTGAGGTGGTCAACTTTGCCGCCTGCCGCCTTCTTCATGTTGGCCTTGACTGCGGACTGGTGCGCCTCAAATGCTGCGGTCTCGGCGGCGAATATCTTCTTGGCATCCTCCAGTTTCTCGGCTTCTTTAGCCTCCAGACGGTCCAGAAAGCGCGTCACTGTACCCAGGGCGGGTGACTTCTTGGAAGAAGGGTCGCCCACAATCCCGCCAAAGAGATTCGGGGTCACGACCCAGTCGTCCCGGCGCTTTGGCTTGATGCTGCAGCGCGCACCAATGACCGAGCCTAGGCAGACAATCAGCGCAGCCGCGATGTAGTCCGGCGAGCATGGCATTCGGTCAGCCTCGTCCATCACAAAGTCAGCCAGTGTTGCCGGCAGCAGGGCCTTAGCATCAAAGTCTGGCGCAAGTGGCAGATCGGTTTTGATGTCCTTGGGCGCTGCCCATGTGACTGATTGGACTGTAGCCCCTGTGGAATGTGCGGGAGCAGGTACTGAATTGATAGCGGACTCAATGCATTCCTTTACCGCACCGGGTCCTGCCAGTTGGTGCAAGTCGTTAAAGTCGGTCATGTTCTTCACACTGCCACCGCCTTGAACCCGGGCACTGCAAGGGTGGCCCCTGTTGCTTGCACCGCTGCCGTGGCTTTGGTCATGCCAGGGTTGCCGGGGGTCTGGTGGTCGTCGTCAGCGGCGATGATGATTTTTAGAGCCGGGTACTTGGTGTGCAGTGCCACGGCGACCGCCTCAAGATTGCCCGCATTGAATGCGACCGCGACGGCGTAGCCGGTGCATTCGTGGATGCTCGCACCTGTGGCGAAGCCCTCGCATACGATCAGCGCGCCCTTCGGCTTCCCGATACTGAAGTAACAGCCCTTGACCCGACCACCCGACATAAACATTTTGGTGCCGTCCGGCGCGATGGTTTGCAGGCTGTACACCGTGCCTGCCGTGTCGCGCATTGGGATCAATAGCTTGTCACCCTCGATCTTTGCACTATGGGACTGGATGCCCTTTCGAATTAGGTAGTCGTGCCGTGTGCAGAGGGTGGCTGCCGCCCAGCGTTTGAGTGCGTCGGACGCCGCCAACTGCTGACATTGGGCCAGGTCTTCTTCACGCTGGCGCTGCATGGCCTTGACGCGCTCACGGTGCGCAAATCGCTCCGCTTCGGTCATGGACCTGTCGGCCTTGCTGCACCAGTTTTGCTTAAAACCCTCGCGCCAGTCGCCGAACGCCCCTGCGGCGATGCCGTCGGTGTGCAGCATGTACCAGCCATTTTTGATGGTGGGTTTGCCGCTGGTGCTGAAACGGTGGATTGCGCCGTCGTCAATGATTTCGGTCGGTGGTGTCAGTCCAGTCGCTGTGATGGCCTGCTTGAATTGTGCGATTGGGTCGTTCACTGTGTGCTTCCTTTCGGTCCGCTGGGGCCAGTTACACGGCAGCATGTTTTGCCTGGGCGGTGCTGGTCATGCGGCCATTGGCGTTCATCCAGTCGTCAATATCGGCCTGAAAGTAGAAGATGCGGCCACGTTTGATGAACTTTGGGCCGTTGCCGTTGCAGCGCAACATGGCCAGGGTCTTCTCTGCAAAGCCGGTATAGGTGGCGGCATTGCAGGTGTCCATACGACCGTCGGGGAAAAGGACCACTTCCTTGGTTTTATGTGGAATCGCAGCGTTCATAGCATCCTTGTTAAGAAGTTGTTTATATAAAAACGTATTTTACGGATGTAAATATGTTTGACAAGCAACAACGTGTATGTCAGAATTCAAGCGAACTATCCAGAACTTCTGAACCAAAGGACATGAAATGGCAGAGAAAAACCGTAAAGCAAAGGCGGGCGTGCCCCGCACTGAAGTGTTCGCCCTGCGGCTTGACCCCAAACTCAAATACTTGGCCGAAATTGCCGCACGGAAGCAACGCAGGTCATTGGCCAACTTTGTGGAGTGGGCAATCGAAGAGGCTCTAAAAGGAGTGCCCTTAGCCGCAGCGGATATCAACGGAAATAAACCAACAGTCGCAAATGTGGCAACGCAGCTTTGGGCACTAGACGAGCCAGAACGATTGAAGAACTTGGCAACCCATTACCCTGAACTGTTGTCTTACGATGAGCAACTTGTTTGGCGGGTGATATGCGAGCACTCCACATTTAACTCGCGGACAAACAGAATTAGTCGTTTTGCAGAAGAAGAAGAATTCTTTGACGCCAAGCTCGTACGCGCATGCTGGCCTGAAATAAAGGCTTTCGCTTTGGAAGGAGGCGCGCTGGAAAAACTGAACGAGGCGATTTGCTTTCACGATCAAATCCCGTTCTAGCACCAGGAATCACCATGTCCAAGACCTTCACCAAACTCACACGCCCGGCCATGCGCAAGCTTGCTGCTGGCGACAAGCTCAATGAGCACGGCATCACCTTTGAGCGCCAGGCCAACAGCGACGGCGTTTTCAGCGTCAATGTCATGGTCGACGGCCAGCGCATTCACCGCGTCATTGGGCGCGAATCGGACGGCACGACGCGCACACAGGCCGAGGAATTTATCGACAAGGCGCGCCAGGATGCTAAAGCCGGTCGCCTAAACCTGCCCAAGGGCCGCAAGCTGGCGCTGACGTTCAGCGAGGCAGCCAGCCAATACCTTGCGAAGCTGGTGCAGGAAGACGGCAAAGACCTGCCCATGAAGGGCTACCGCCTGAAAATGCACCTGACACCATTTTTCGGTGATACCCAGCTTGCCAAGATCACCACCTTTGACGTGGAGCGGTACAAGAAACAGCGCGGCAGCGAATTGGTTGTGCGCCCCAATGGGCCAGGCGGTAAACCATCCGTCGGCGGCGAAACTAAACCGGCCACGATCAACCGCGAATTGGCGGCGCTGTCGCACCTGTTCAGCAAGGCGGTGGAGTGGGGTTGGGTGGATCACCGGCCCGCCACGATCAAACGCCTGAAAGAGCATTCGGGGCGCATGACCTATTTGACGGTCGAACAAGTCGAGCGGCTGCTGAAAGTGGCAGAAGGCGACCAGAACCGCCAGATTCATCCCTTCATCAAAATCGGGCTGGACACTTCAATGCGCAAGACTGAAATTTTGAGCGTTCAGCGCAAGGACATCAATCTGCAACAGCTTGTCATCTACATCCCCAAGGCCAAGGCCGGGGCGCGTGAGCAGCCCATTACCGCCGACCTTGGTGAATACCTTGCTGCTTATGTCGCCACGTTGCGGCCCGGCGAACAATGGCTGTTCCCGTCACCCGCAGCCAAGGACGGGCGCACGGTCAATCTGGACAAACCATTTCGCCGTTGCGTGCTGGCTGCCGGGCTGGATGTCAAACAAGTGGTGCGCCACACGCTGCGCCATACCGCCATCACGCATCTGGTGCAGGCTGGTGTCGATCTGCCCACGGTCAAAAGAATCAGCGGCCACAAGAACCTGAGCATGGTCGAACGCTACAGCCACCAGAACGGCGCGCACATTCAAACTGCTATGGACAAGCTATCGGAGCGGTACAAGTTGGGCACGTCATGAACGGGGCCCGGCAGTGGGTGCGAATGTTTCGCTATTTCTGCATTGAATCAATGAACCGTCAATTGGGATCGCACCATGAACGATGATGCATTTCGAGTCATAACGCGGTTGGTCGAAGAGGGCCGATATGTTGACGCAATGGATGTGCCAGATGCTCAAAATGCTTCCTTCGATTTACGGCAAGCGGCAAGGAAAGGGGTTTTTAGTGAGCACCTCATCAATGCGATCCTCAATCGTGACCGTGTAAAGCTTCTTGAGGAGGAAAACAAATACCAGCTTCGCGAAGTTTCGTCTCGACTTTCTGCGGAATGGGAGTCGGTAAAGAGGAAACTGAATGCGGGATATGTTTTGGAAGTGTCCTTGAAAGCGGTATGGCGAAGTTTTCCGGCAAGCGAAAGGATAAAGGTCTTAGCGCAAGTCAAAAACTTGACCGCTTGCATGCAGGAGGTCGCGAACACTCTCGACTGCAATGGCATACCGGAAACCGATCTCGACATATTTTGGAAGACCCATCGACCACGCAATACAAATGATCCACTCTACCCGTTAGCACCGTCATCGCTTCAACAGGATATTTGGCTATCAGATGTCTTTTTGTCTCTGCCTGTTGCAAGTCAAGTAGATGAGCTCCGGTCCCGATCTGAGAGCATTTCCAAAGCTCAATGGGTGAGCATTTTCAGTGGAGCAGTCAAGGATCGTGAGCGCTTGCGAATACTTTCAGAAGTACCGATTGAAATCCGAGTCAGTTGCTTTGCATCCCAAAGGAAGCTCACCGATCTACAGAATGAAGTGACTCAAACCTTGCAGAGCCAAGAGATTTCAAACGTCAGGTCTGCTGTCATGGATGAGTTTTGGCTACGGCATCGCCCAATGGATCAACACGATTTTTTGTATCCGTTAGCGCCAGCAGAACTTCGCAGGGAAGTGTGGTTTGCGAAAGTGCTACCTGTTATGCCACTCCAAACGCAGGTTAACGCAATTTCCAAAATTGCCTCAAGAACTCTACCCAACGAATGGGTTGCGCTAGCAAAGCGCCTTGCCGTTGACTTCTCCGCCTCGGTCGGAATCGATTACTTTTTGGCATTGATGCCCGTTTATGCCAAGGTAGTCTATTTCGCGTGTTCTCCTTCGATTCATCAATGTGCACCACTGGCGATAGAGGCAATCTGTCAGGCGCGACTGGCGGGCGATGACGCATCGGAATCAGCCATCACGTTTTTCTGGGAAAAAAAGCCTCCAACTGGGCCAGATGATCCCTTATACCCATTTGCCCCTAACGGAATTCAAAGGGATTGCTGTCTCAAGTTCTATGCAAACCTTTTGCGCCAATTGGATGATCTATTTGTGTTTACAGATGAGGTACCTGGCGTGTTTCCCGCTGATATTGAATACGATGAGTTGACGCAGGAAGATAAGGACTTGGCGGCGCTGTGGGGCGAGGGTCGCTGGAATGCAGAGGCACAAATGTTGTCAGCGAGGACTGCGGAACGAGTTGCAGCCAACTTCTATCGGAAACTCGGGCAAACAGTCCGGGACGTTTCTATCGAGCAACTCCATCGCTCGGCAAGGTTGGACTGGAGGACGCATGATTTGCTTATCGACTCGTTGTGTGCCATTGACGTGAAAAACTCTCGGTATCCGATGAATAGCAAATGTTGCTATCTGGAACACACTGTTCCTCAATTCAAAAAGTATCGAAGCAAAAGTGACGTCTTGATTGCGGGTGTCGTATCGCCGTATTTGAGGCTTGAATTCATCAACAATCCTGAGACCGCCTATTTCCCTATCCCACCAATCGTAATTCTCGGGTGTACCAGCCTTCCAGAAATTGACGTTCTATGCAGTAAATTTACAAGCAACACACTGGAGGTCCGCAATCCTAGTGAGCGAATGGTGCCTGCATGGCTTTTTGATTACCCAAAAATTTGGTACAGAGACTTTGACACTCGTTGTGCGAGTCTCAGAATGGAACTGCGTTGGCCAACGCAGCAAGAACTTTTTCTGATCTTTTCGGAAAGTGAAATGCGATCTACCGTTCCCAAGTTAATTGCCGCGGGGGTCGAGTTGCCCAAGACATTTTTTGAACTAATTGAACCGTGGCAGCGCCAATTCTGTAGAGACCTCACGGAAGGGAACGAGACCCCTAGAGTTTCCTTACCATGGTTGTTTTTGACGGTACTTTCCGATTTTCTAAGGCAGTTGTCTGTCGAAGACCCTTCGTATGCTCCGTCAAAGTACAGGGATATGTTCTACGCGAAAACACTCCGAGGGGACAACGGTGGTGTGTCTCGACCGCTAGGGATTGGTGATCCCCTGGGCATCATCGATGGGTTGTGCGAGTCTCTTGAAATTCTATGGCAGTCTAGGCAGGTGCTGCGTCTTGTCAGATTTCACAGCTTCAGATTCAGCGGACCTGGACTATTGCAAGGGCGAGAAAGCTTTCATTCACCTTGGGAGACCATACTGGCGTACTGTGGTGGCTGGATTTTCAAGGAAGATGACCATGGCAAATGGGTGAAGAGTGATCAAGACTTACCCCAAAAGCTGGGCAAATGTGGCAATACACCCCTAATTCTTGGGCGTGAAAACCTTTGTTCAACTTGTCACAAACTGATTTGTCAACATTGTGGTTTTTGTAGTCAGACCTGCGAGGATGCAGGGTTGCGTGAATCTCGTCTTCCGATCAACAAAGTGCCAGCATCAAAGAGGACCTGGTGACAAGTTGTGCGGAGTGCTATGAACTACTGGCATTTGACGGTCTATCTGGTGCGAGGGCTGCTTTTGATAGAGCAACGAAAGTTCAGAAATGGATCTTGTCTTTTTCTGGCGCAATTACACAGGAATTACACTTTCGCGCCGCAAAAAGAAAAGCCTGCTAGCAATTAAGTAGCAGGCTTTCTATGCCTAGCAAGGCTTGTAATGGCTCCTCGACCTGGGCTCGAACCAGGGACCTGCGGATTAACAGTCCGATACAAAAAGTGTTTCCCTTTGTTGATATAAGTTATTAATTCATTATAAATCAACGGTTTACTGTATTATTTTGATCTGAAACATCATGCATGGTGTTGATCAAAATTGAGCTAAATTCGTAAAATTGTCTTACATCTGCCGTTACATCCTGTAGGATGTAAGACTTCTGAAAAGGGTCGATGTGGCAAAGATCGCCTTCACGGCTGGGCGGGTCAGGGGATTCAGGTGTCCGATTGACAAGGACCAAGCGTTCCTGTGGGACGCAGACACGAAAGGGCTCGGGCTACGGGCTACCCACGCCGGGCAACCGTCCTACGTATTTCAGAGCGAGTACCAAAGCAAGACCATTCGGCTCACCATCGGTAGCCCCAAGGCTTGGACCATCCCGCTGGCTCAACAAAAGGCACGGGAGTTGCAGCGCCAGATCGACGAGGGCCGCGACCCCCGAGAGGTCAAGGCCGCACGGACCGCCGCCGACTTGGCCACACGCGAGACGGACCGAAACCATTCCGCGATCGTGGCTGAGGTCTGGGCCGTGTACACAGCGGAGCGCCGACCGCATTGGGGCGCGCGTCATTACAAGGACCATATCGACAAGGCGTTTGCCGGTGGGCAGAGGTTCAAGCGCGGCGCTGGCACTACCCGGGCTGGACCTCTGTTCCCATTGATGGCACTCACGCTGCGCGAATTAGACGCAACTACGGTTGAAGAATGGGCGGCAAAGGAGGCCCAAACCCGCCCCACGTCTGCACGGCTGGCTTGGCGACTGCTCAAGGGCTTTCTGGGCTGGTGTGCCGAGCAGCCCGCCTACGCCAAACTGCTGTCCGGGAACCCGGCAAAGACAAAGAAGACGCGGGAGGCTTTGGGCAAGGCCGGAGTCAAGCAAGACGCGCTTCTTCGTGAACAATTGCCGGCATGGTTCACCGCCGTGCAGCAGATCGGAAACCCGGCCATTGCAGCCTACCTGCAAGTCCTGCTTCTTACGGGTGCCAGGCCCGGCGAAGTGATGACGCTGCGATGGGAGGACCTCAACACCCAATGGAAGGGAGTCACTATCCGCGACAAGGTGGAAGGCGAGCGCATCATCCCATTGACGCCCTACGTCTGGGTCCTGATAGCGACCCTGCCAAAACGAAACAAGTGGATTTTCTCCAGTCCTACCGCCGAGAGTGGCCATCTGACAGAGCCGACCTACCCCCACACCATGGCCTGCAAAACTGCCGGACTCGATGGCCTGACCCTGAACGGCCTACGCCGCTCATTCAAAAGCCTGACCGAGTGGCTCGAAATTCCTGCTGGCGTGGTCGCACAACTGATGGGGCATAAGCCTAGCGCCACGGCTGAGAAGCACTACACCGTGCGGCCCCTGGACCTGCTGCGCGTCCACCATGAGCGCATCGAGGCGTGGATCCTCGAGCAAGGCGACGTGCAGTTTGACGCGACCGCGTCAGGCGGGGTACTGCGCGTAGTGGTCTAAAGATAGCAAAAAAGCTATACTATGACTGATTGGACTGTGACCTTGCATCCACTGGCAGAACCGGAATTGCACGCCATGCCCGCCGACATCCGAGCCCGCTTTTTGCACATCGCTGAACTGCTACAAGACTTTGGACCGCAACGCGTTGGCCTGC
>CANJXQ010000139.1 GCA_947478805.1 Betaproteobacteria bacterium
CGGCATGGCAACCACCAGCAGGGTGCCGCAGGCCTGTCCCCCGGTCAGCGCCGCCACCATGAAGGCGAACTCCGCGGTGGTCAGCGTGCGTTCGTTGGACTGGCGCTGGGTCATGCCCGAATCTTATCAGGCGCACCTGCGGTCGGTGCTTGGTCAATGCAGGGCCACTGCGGGGCCGACCCCAGTGATATCAATGATCTCCTACAGCTAGATCAGTAGGGAATTGCGGTGGTTAATCTGATAATAATGTCCGCAGCGCCCCGGCTGCGGTCAGGACTCAATTGCGGCTGGACTGCGGTGCCAGCGGCAGCCGGATGCGCGCGATCAATCCGCCGCCCTCCCGATTGACGAGCTCGAAGCGGCCATTGTGCGCCGCGACGATGCGATCGACGATGGCCAGGCCCAGGCCCGAGCCACCGGCATTACTGCGCGCCTGTTCCAGGCGCGTGAACGGTTGCTTCATGCGCTCCTGCTCGCCCTCGGGAATGCCCGGACCGCGATCGCGCACTTCCAGCACGGCTTCTCCGCGCTCGACGCGGGTCTGGACTTCGATCGCGCCGCCCGCGTAGCGCAGCGCGTTGTCGACGAGATTGGCGATGGCGCGGCGCATGGCCGTGGCGCGCAGCAGCATCTCCGGGGTGTCCGCGAGCTCTGTTGTTACCGGATGGCCGCGCTTTTGCTGGCGTTCGGCAATTTCGCCGGCGAGTTCGGAGAGGCTGGCCGGCGTCATCGCTTCGCCGCCGTCAAGGCGCGCGAAATCGAGGAACTGCCCGATGATCCGGTCCATGTCCTCGATGTCGGCGCGCATGCCTTCTTCGAGTGACGCGTCGGCGCCGCTCATCTCCACGCCCAGCCTGAGGCGCGCCAGCGGCGTGCGCAGGTCGTGCGATACGCCGGCGAGGATCAGCGCACGGTCCTGGTCGAGCCTGGAGAGGTCGCGCGTCATCTGGTTGAAGGCGCGCGACAGGGTTTCGATCTCGGCTGGGCCGATTTCCGGCACCGGCTCGGGCAGCCGCCCGCGACCGACGGAGGATGCGGCGGCGGCCAGCGCCTTCAGCGGGCGCGACACGCGCGACACGATGAAGTAGGCGGCGACGAGCGACAGCGCAAGGGCAAGCACTCCCCACATGAACCACTGCAGCGCAATGCGCCGCTCGAGGCGTTCGCGCGGAATGCGCACCCAGTAGTCATCATCGGCGATGCCGAAGCTCACCCACATCCCGGGCACGCCATCGCGGGCGATGGCCAGTTTGGTGTCATCGCCCAGCTCGAGGCGCACGTATGCGGACATGAGCTGCAGCATGGGAATGTCGGGGAGCGGTTCGACGCGTTCGTCTGGCGCGGCGAGGTAGACCTGGATGCCTTCGCGCTCGGAGAGCTGGTCGAGCAGTTCGCGGCGGCGCTCCGGATGCGCGGTCACGAGGGCGAGCCGCGTCAGGTTGACGACTGAAACCAGGTTCTGCGAAATCGCGCGCGCGCGCGGCTCGGCCTCATAGGCGCGAAAGATCAGGAACCACGCGGCGGTGGTGACCAGCACCAGCACGGCGAGCAGGAGAAAGGTGCGCCACAGCAGCGAACGCGGCAGTAGCGCACTTGTTCTGGCTGAACGACCGGCTGGCGTCGCGCCGGCGCTGGCCGACGATGCCGCCGCCGACGGCAAAGCGGGGGGCGTGCTGCTCATGGGTGATCAGGTCTCGGCGACCTTGCCATCGGGAATGAACACGTAGCCGAAGCCCCACACGGTTTGGATGTGCGTTGGCTTGGCCGGGTCCTTCTCGATGAGTTTCCTCAGGCGCGAGATCTGCACATCGATGGCGCGATCGAATACTTCGTATTCGCGGCCGCGCGCCAGTTCCATCAGCTTGTCGCGCGACAGAGGCACGTGGGGGTGAGTCACCAGCACCTTGAGCAGCGCGAACTCGCCGGTGGTTAGGCTTACTGCATTGCCGTTTTTGGAAAGGGTGCGGCTGGCGAGGTTGACCGTCATGCCGCCGAAGCTCACCGACTCCACGTCGCCTGAGGGGGCGCCGGGCGGCACCGGCGCCGCGCGACGCCGCAGCACCGCGTTGATGCGCGCCACCAGTTCGCGCGGATTGAAGGGCTTGGGCAGGTAATCGTCGGCGCCCATCTCCAGGCCGACGATGCGATCCACGTCCTCTCCCTTGGCGGTGAGCATGATCACCGGCAGGGTGTTCTTGGTGCCGCGCAGGCGCCGGCAGATGGACAGGCCGTCTTCTCCCGGCAGCATCAGGTCGAGAACCATCAGGTCGAAGCGCTCGCGCCCGATCAGCCGGTCCATTGCAGGCGCGTCGGCCACCGTGGAGACGGTGAAACCCTGTTCGGTGAGATAGCGCTGCAGCAGGTCGCGCAGCCGCAAGTCGTCATCCACGACCAGGATTCGCGATGGCTTGTTGGTCTTTGTGTTCATGTCGGTCTCACAGTGCGGCAGTGCGATGAAAAGCTGAAACGCGTTCGCTGGCAAACGGTTCACCGGGTGCTGCCACGGCGTCATGAAATGGCCATGGCAGCGGTTGTATCGTAGCCGCTCGGGCAGAGCGAGGCCAGCCCACCCGCAGTATGCGGGGTAACAGTCGATTGCAGCGGGGCCAGGGGTAACAATTGCTTACAGAAGCGGCATTGCCAGACGCGACAGCCGGACCTTTGCGGAGTTAAGCTAGGGGCGTGAAAGAGGTATGGCGCGATCCAGAGGGATTGGGCCAAGGGGCCGCGCAGGCGTCAGGGCAATCGGTCGTTGGCAGTCACATGAAGGAATCACGGTGAAAATGGCAGTGCTTCGATCGACGACGGGAGTCACGCGGATGGTGGCGCTCATTGTGTGCCTCATCACGGTGGTGCCCGCTTTCGCCCAGCAGCACGGGTCGCCCGGACCGTTCCGTCGCGCCGAGCGACCAGCCGGAAACGGCGCTGACCCGCGCCAGGCATTGCAACGCGGTGAACAACCGCCGCCACGCCAGGCCGGCTCGCCAGCGGGACAGATGAGCCCCGAGGAGCGCCGCCAACTGCGCCGTGACATCGACCAGCACGGTCGCGATCTCTACAAGGAGCGGCGCGAACGCCGCTAGCCGGATTGGGGCGCCTCCCATTCGGTCACGGTCCCCTGGCGCGACTTGCGCGTCGGATTGCGCTCCGCTTGGAACATCGATTCATTCATCTCATGGCAAGACCGGCGCTGGCAGTCACCCTTGGCATTGCATCTCTAGGGTTGTGCGGCGCGGGGTGGGCCCAGTCCCTGACCGCGGTGCGCGCGGCCTCTGATGGCGCCTCCCGTTCGGTGCCGATGGGTGTTGCCGATGCCCGGCATTTGCTGGGCCGTGTCGGCTTTGGCCCTACGTTCGGTGAAGTCGACGCCTATGCCCGCCTGAGCCGAGCCGACGCGGTCGAGCGCCTCCTCTCCGACGTGAAAACCAGTGCCGGCGCGCCGCCGCCGGCGTGGGTCAATGAACCGCCGACGCCGCCGCGCAGTCTGCGCGAAGGCTCGGTCGAGCAGCGCCAGGCCTTTCAGCAGCAGGAGATCCGACGCGGCCTCGAACTGCGCGCCTGGTGGATCGGCGAAATGCTCGCCGGCCCGTCGCCGCTGACCGAGCGCATGACCTTGTTCTGGCATAACCACTTCACCTCCAGCCAGCAAAAGGTTCGCTTCGTGCACCTGATGTACCGGCAAAACCTGTTGCTGCGGGAAAAGGCGCTGGGTAACTTTGCCGACCTGCTGCATGCGGTGTCCAAGGACCCGGCGATGGTCATTTACCTGGACAACGCCAGCAATCGACGCGACAGGCCGAACGAGAATTTCGCCCGCGAGGTCATGGAGCTGTTTACGCTGGGAGAGGGGAACTACAGCGAGACGGACATCCGCGAGGCTGCGCGCGCCTTCACCGGCTGGTCGATCGACCCGGATACAGGGTCTTTCCGCTGGCGCCCGTTCATCCACGATAGCGGCGAGAAGACCGTGCTCGGCCAAAAGGGCAACTTCAATGGCGATGCGGTGCTGGACATTCTGCTCGAGCAGCCGCAGACGGCGCAAACGGTGGTGGGCAAGCTGTGGCGGGAATTCGTCGCGCCCGATTTCAATCGAGAAGATGATCGCGGCGAAGTGAATCGCATCGCCCGGGTATTTCGCGACAGTCGTTATGACATCCGCACCACCCTGAGGGAGCTTCTCCTGTCGCAGGCCTTCTGGGCCGAGGACAACCGGGCGGCACTGGTGAAGTCACCGGTGGACTTCGTGGTCGGCACGCTGCGCCAGTTCGATGTGCGGGTATCCGATGCCATGCCCTTTGCGCTGGTGACAGCAGGGCTCGGACAGAACCTGTTCTCCCCGCCCAATGTGAAGGGCTGGCCCGGCGGCGAGGCGTGGATCAATTCGGCGACGCTGCTGTCGCGCAAGCAGTTCGTCGAGCGCCTGTTTCGCGGCGATGAAATGCGCCGAACGGACGCAGGGATGAGCATGTCGGCGTCGGGCGAAGCGCAGGGCGAGGCGCGACGCGATGCCTCTGGGCAAGGGCAGGGGCAGGGGACTGCGCAGGCACAGCTGCGGCAGGCACAATTTCGCGCGCGGATGAGCCGTGCGGTCGATGAGACGCGCTTTGACGGCGAGAGATGGTTTCGCAAGCTGGAGGATGGCGCGACCCTTGCAGGGAACAAGGGTTCAGGGAATGCCGTCCGGGACCTGTCACTCGAGCGTTTTGTATTGGCCAGCGCGCCGGTCAATCCCGTTCCGGCAGGCGTGGCGGGGCGCGAGCGCCTGCGTCTGTTGACGCTCGACCCGGTGTACCAGCTCAAATGAGCCACTTTCCGCGCCGCTCGACCGGTTCGTCCGCCCGTCGCGAATTCATCCGGCGGCTGATGGGAGTGTCGCTGGCGCCTGCCATGCGCTCGGTCGCATCGGGCGTGTCCGTGTTGTTCGCTGGCGGTAGCGTGGCGGCAGCAGCACCGGCCGCCGCAGCTTCCACCATGGCAGGTGCGGACTACGGCAGGCTGCTGATCCTCGTCGAATTGAAGGGCGGGAACGACGGGCTGAATACGCTGGTCCCGTTCGCCGATCCCGCCTATGCGAGCCTGCGTCCGCGCATTGCGCTTCGACGCGAGGAGCTGGTCCACGTGAGCGAGCGCGAGGGGCTCCATCCATCGCTGGCCGCACTGCAGCCGCTGTGGCAGGGCGGGGAGCTGGCCCTCATTCGTGGCGTCGGCTATCCGCGACCGAACCTGTCGCACTTTCGATCCATCGAGATATGGGACACCGCATCGGCCAGCGAGCAGTACATTTCGCAGGGATGGGTTGCGCGTGCGTTTGCCGCGCACCCGGTGCCACGGACGTTTGCCGCCGATGGCGTGGTGATCGGCAACGGCGAGGCCGGGCCCTTGTCCGGAGGCGGTCGTGTCGTGACGCTGGCGAGCACCGAGCAGTTCCTGCGCCAGGCGCGCCTTGCTGCGCCCGGCCGCGCGCGCGGTGGCCGCGCCCTCGAGCACGTGCTGAAGGTGGAGGACGACATCACGCAGGCGGCCCGGACGCTTGGGGGCGGAGAACTCCTCAAGACGCAGATGCCGGACGGGCCTTTTGGCAATGCCGTGCGCAACGCGGCGCAAGTACTTGCGGGGCGCGGCAATGTGGCAGCCCTGCGGCTGACCCTGAACGGTTTTGACACGCACCAGAACCAGCCCGGCATTCATGCGAATCTGCTCCGGCAACTGGGGGACGGACTGGCGGCCTTGAAGGGGTCCCTGGTGGAGCTCGGGCGCTGGGATTCCACGCTGATCATGACCTACGCCGAATTCGGTCGTCGCGCGCAGGAGAACGGCTCCAACGGCACTGACCATGGCACGGCCAGCGTGCACTTCGCACTCGGCGGCAGGGTGAAGGGCGGCCTGTACGGCGAGGCACCGCGTCTGGACCGGCTTGAAGACGGCAACCTGGTTCACGCGGTGGACTTTCGCAGCCTTTACGCCACCGCGCTGCAGCGCTGGTGGGGCATCGAGCCCGCGAGCGTGCTGGACGGGCGCTTTCCGCAAATCGACCTGCTGAAAACGTAGCCTGCTTGCAGTGGCGGGGAATGGCAGGTTCCCCTATCGGCTAGAATGAAGCCAGTCGAAACCCGCTGTACCAATGCCGCCGTTCCCTCAACGTGATCGGCCAGCGGGCATGCAACTGGCCCTCGGTGCCCCGCCATGAACCTCCTCGCCATCGAAACATCCACCGAGTTCTGCTCGCTTGCGGTCTGTCGCGGCGACACGGTGAGCGCCATGCATTTCCAGGCGGCGCAGCGGCATGGGGAAACGGTGCTCGAATCGACGCGACAGTTGCTGGCACAGGCTGGGCTTGAACTGGCGGGGCTGGACGGCATTGCCTTTGGCCAGGGGCCCGGTTCGTTCACCGGTCTTCGCATCGCCTGCGGCGTGACGCAAGGCCTGGCACTGGCACTCAACATCCCCGTGAAGGGCATCGGCACCTTGCTCGCATTGGCGCAGGAGTCCGGAGCGGACAAGGTGATCGCCTGCCTGGATGCCCGCATGGGCGAGGTCTATCATGCGGTGTACCGTCGCGAATCGTCGGCTTCGGGCTGGGTCGAGGTGGCCGCCCCCGGGCTCTACAACCCGCAGGCGGTGCCGCTGGTGGAGGGCAACGGATGGACCGGGTGCGGCACAGGCTTCGCCGCGCAAGGCGATGCGTTGATGGCGCGCATCGGCGAAGGCCGCATCGTGGCGACGCTGCCGCAAGCAGTACCTACGGCGCGTGCGGTGCTCGCCCTGGCCCGGCCGCTGTTCGAAGCCGGGGCGGGGGAGGATGCAGCGAGGGCATTGCCGGTGTACCTGCGCGACAAAGTGGCGCTGACCGAGCATGAACGCGCCATTGTGCGCGAGGGGAAGCACGAAGCCAGGGGCAATGTGCAGGATGATCGCGGCGTCAAAACGGGAGGGCGGGCACGGTGAGCGCGCGCATGGATGTCCCGATGGGTTCTAACGCCGCAGGTGCGCGCGCGTGAGTGCATTGCCCCAATCGATCGCGATGCCGGCAGACCTCTCCTGGGCGCCCATGCGCGGGGAGGATCTCGTCCAGGTCCACACCATCGAAAAAGCGGCGTACGAATTCCCATGGACCGAGGGCAACTTTCGCGATTCCCTCAATTCAGGATACCAATGCTGGGTGTGCCGGGAAGGTGGTGGCTCCGGCGGGAGCATGCTCGGCTACTTCGTCATGTTGATTGGTGCTGGTGAAGCGCACCTGCTGAACCTGTGCGTGGCGGTACCGCGGCAGCGACTGGGCCACGGCCGAAGCGTGCTTGAGCAGGCCATGGTCGTGGCGATGGCGCACGGTGCATCGCGTTTCATCCTCGAAGTGCGGCCCACCAATGAAGCGGGGCAGCGCCTGTATGCGCGCGCCGGATTCCGCCAGATCGGCCGTCGCCGCGATTACTACCCGGCACTCGGCGGCCGCGAGGACGCGCTGGTGCTGGAGAGGACGCTGTCATGACGTCGAGACGCTCGCGCCTGATCGAGGAGATGGGTCTGGGGCCGGTCTGGGTGTTGCGCGACAACGCGGCCTCACCGACGCCTGACGCGCCGGACGACGTTCACGGCGAAGCGGCCGATGGGGGGGCGGCCAAGGCGGGGATGAACAAGGCAGGGATGAACAGGGCAGGGATGACCCACGCGGGGCCGAGCGCCGCGAATCGAAGCGCCGCAGCGCCGCCGCGTGCCGCCGCCGCGCCACCGGCGCGGGCAACGGCCGCGCGCGGTGCCGGCGACTCGCGAGCGCCATCCAGGCCCGTTGCGCCGGAACTCCCATCGCTGGACAACCCGGAGCGCGATGGCCAGATCGCGCGCATGGACTGGACTGCGCTCAAGGCGGCCGTGTCCGGCTGCGCGAGTTGCGGCCTGGCGACCACGCGAACCCAGACCGTGTTCGGTGTCGGCGATGAGCTTGCCGATTGGATGTTGGTGGGCGAGGCTCCCGGTTCCGAGGAGGATATGCGCGGCGAACCCTTCGTCGGCCAGGCGGGCAAGCTGCTCGACAACATGCTCTTCGCAATTGATCTCTCGCGTGACAAGAATGTGTATATCGCCAACGTGCTCAAGTGCCGGCCGCCTGCCAATCGCAATCCCATGCCGGATGAAGTCGCGCGCTGCAGTCCGCACTTGGCGCGCCAGGTGGCGCTGGTGCAGCCGAAACTCATCCTGGCCATGGGGCGCTTTGCCGCGCAGACGCTGCTGGGTACCGATGCGAGCATCGCCAGCCTGCGCGGCCAGCTGCACCAATACCAAGGCGTGCCCGTCATCGTGACCTACCATCCGGCCTACCTGCTGCGCAATCTCCTCGACAAGGCCAAGGCTTGGGAAGACCTCGTCTTCGCGCGGAGAACCATGGCGACATTCAAGGCGGCTACCGAATCCGCCGGAGCAAAACCGGCAGCCTGACGGAGCTGGAAAGTATTTCTCGTCGGACACCTTGGAATCCGCTTTCATCGCCCCCATCTGCCTTCCCACGACAGCCACCAGGAGTCCGACCATGCGTAAAGTGTTCGTCATATTCGCCGCCGCATTCGCCGTGTTGCTCTCGGGTTGCGGGTACAACGACATCCAGAGGCTCGACGAAGAGGTCAAGTCCGGCTGGTCCGAGGTGCTCAACCAGTACCAACGCCGCGCCGACCTCGTGCCCAATCTCGTGGCCACGGTGAAGGGCTTTGCCGCGCAGGAGCAGCAGGTGCTGACGCAGGTCACCGAAGCCCGCTCCCGCGTGGGCAGCATCCAGGCCACGCCGGAGCTGGTCAATGACGAGGCTGCCTTCAAGCGCTTCCAGGAAGCGCAGGCCGGCATGTCGAGCGCCCTCTCGCGTCTCCTTTTGGTGACGGAGAACTATCCGCAGTTGAAGTCCGACCAGGGCTTTCGCGACCTGCAGGCGCAGCTCGAAGGCACGGAGAACCGCATCACCGTGGCGCGCAACCGCTACATCAAGTCGGTGCAGGAATACAACGTGCTGGTCCGCCAGTTCCCGGTCAATCTCACCGCCATGATGTTCAGCTACAAGGTGAAGGCGAACTTCAGCGTGGAGAACGAAAAGGCGATCTCCGCGCCCCCGGCGGTGAGCTTCGACAAGGCGCCCGCGGCTCCGGGTGCGGCAAGCCCGGCGCCCGCAGCGCCGGCAGCCAGCACGCCTGCGCCGGGAGCCGGAAAGTAGGCCGAGGATCCGGCATGCCGGGGCTAGCCACATGACTTTGTGCGGATTCGGGCGCGTGCTCGCGGTGCTGCGAGCCGCCCTGCTGGCAACCGCCTTGATGGTTGCGGCAGGTGCAGGCATCGCCGATGTGGCGGTGCCACCGCTGAAGGCGGCGGTGACCGATCTCACCGGCACGCTCAGCGCGCCTCAAGCCTCGGCGCTCGACGCCAGCCTGAAGGCCTTCGCGGAAAAGCGCGGCAGCCAGGTGGCGGTGCTGCTGGTGCCCACCACGCAGCCCGAAACCATCGAGCAATACGCGATTCGCGTTGCCGAAGCCTGGAAGATCGGGCGCAAGAAGCAGGATGACGGCGTGATCGTGGTGGTGGCCAAGAACGACCGCACGCTACGCATCGAGGTCGGCTACGGTTTGGAAGGGCCCATCCCGGATGCCATCGCCAAGCGCATCATCGCCGAGATCATCACGCCGAAGTTCAAGTCCGGCGACTTCAACGGCGGGCTCACTGACGGCACGGCCGCGATCATGAAATTGATCGAGGGTGAAAAGCTGCCGCCGCCGGCTTCGACGGGCGGTGGTCCGGCACAATTCAGTGACATCAGTCCCGACACCCTGTTCATGCTGTTCATTGCCCTCGTCGCGGTCAGCCGTTTCGCCAGGGCGGTCCTGGGTCGACCGGCAGGTGCGCTGCTGGGTGGCGGATTCGTCGGCTTTATCGCCTGGATCGTGTTCAGTTCCCTGGTAGCGGGGGTCGTGGTCGGCATGCTCGGGTTCCTCGTGGCGCTATTCATGGGTGGTCCCTCCGGGGGGCTGGGCGGCGGCCTCGGCGGTGGACGCGGTGGCTGGGGCGGCGGCGGTTCCGGCGGCGGCGGGTTCAGCGGGGGTGGCGGCGGGTTCAGCGGCGGTGGCGGTGGCTTCGGCGGCGGCGGCGCCTCGGGACGGTGGTAGCGATGATCAAGCGGTTCTTTCGGCACCTTGTTGGCGAAGACTTCGCGGCGCGGCGCGCCTTCCCGGCCGAGGTGCGCCGGCGCATCGGCGAGGCGATCGGGACGCAGGAACGGCGCCACACGGGCGAGTTGCGCTTCGTGGTCGAGGGGGGGCTTGCACCGCAGGCCGTCGTGAAGGGTGTCGGTTCGCGCCAGCGTGCCGTGGAGCTCTTCGCGCAGCTCGGCGTCTGGGATACGGAGGCCAACAACGGCGTGCTGGTTTACGTGCTGCTGGCCGACCGCACGGTGGAAATCGTCGCCGACCGCGGCATCCACTCGAAGGTCGGTGCACAGTCATGGGAAATCATCTGTGGCGAGATGCAGCGGCACTTTGCCGAGGGCCGCTTCGAGGAGGGTGCGCTGGTCGGGCTGCAGTCCATCAGCGACCTGCTGGTGGCACACTTCCCGGCCGTGGACGGGCAGGTCAATGCTGACGAGTTACCGAACGATCCCTTGCTGCTCTGAGCTGTAGCGTCGAATTCCTGACAAATCGCCACTACAGGAACGCCCGGCAGGTCGCACCCTCGCCGGAACCGAAACGGCTAGTGCTTGTCCATCCCGATCAGGTGCAGGTTGTTGCTCTTGGACTGGTTGTACTTGTGGCGCTGGATCACGGCGATCATGGTCAGCGACACGAAGCCGCCAAAGATGATGATGATGGTGTTGATGTGGTAGTCGGCCTTGATCATGGCCGAGTACAGCGCCAGCATGATCAGGATGGAAATGTTCTCGTTGAAGTTCTGCACCGCGATGGAGTGACCGGCCGACAGCAGC
>CANJXQ010000140.1 GCA_947478805.1 Betaproteobacteria bacterium
CTTCGCGCCGAGTTTTTCGATTTCCGCAACGACCGCTGCGCCCTTCGCCGGGTCTCTGCCGTTTACCACGATGATGGCGCCCTTTGCCGCCAGGCGCAGTGCCGCGCCCCGGCCGATGCCTCCGGTGGCGCCGGTGATGAGCGCTACCTTGCCTTCAAGTCCTGCCATTTTCCTTCTCCTTTTCAATAGCCAATTAGACCCCACCCGCAGTCTTCCAGACTTCGAATTCTGGAATGCAGGCTTCGTGGAAAGCGCTGCCAGAGTACGGAACGCGTCAGGCCACCCGCTGAGGGCGCGTGGCGCTCCGGCCGTAAAAACGAGCCATCACTCCAACACGCATCATGCAAACAAATTTGCCCCTGGCGGGCCTTGTCGTCGTTGAACTCAGCGACAACGCATCGCTTCCCTTTGGCGGACAGATCCTGGCGGGCCTGGGCGCACAGGTGTGGAAGGTCGAGCGCCCTGGTGGCGACGCGTCGCGCGGCTGGGGACCGAGCAACTGGAAGGGCAGCGGCGCGGCCTACCATGCGCTCAATCGCGGCAAGACAAGCATCTGCGTGGACATCAAGGACGCGCAGCAGCTGGCCATGCTCAAGGAGTTGATCACCCAGCACGCCGACGTCTTCATGCACAACCTGCGGCCCGGCTCCGCGGCGCAATACGGCCTGGACCCCGAGAGCCTGCGCGCAGTCAGGCCCGAACTCATCTGCTGTGAAGTGGGCGCCTTCGGCAACGCCGGGCCCTTGAGCAAGGCCCCCGGCTATGACCCGCTGATGCAGGCCTTCTCCGGGATCATGAGCCTGACCGGCGAGAACGGCCAGCCGCCGGTGCGCGCCGGTGTGTCAATCATCGACTTCGGAAGCGGCCTCTGGTCGGTGATCGGCGTACTGGCCGCGCTGCACCGGCGCAAGGAAAGGCAGATCGGCGCCACGGTGAATGCGTCGCTTCTGGAAACGGCGGTCGCGTGGATGTCGGTCGGCGTTGCCAACTATGCCGCCAACGGCGAGCAGGGAAGCCGCCACGGATCGGGCATAGCGTTCATCGTGCCGCACCGCGCCTATGGCACGCGTGACGGCTACCTCATCGTCAGTTGCGCGAACGACAGGCTATTCGGCAAGCTGTCCGAAGCGCTGGGCCATGCGGAGTGGGCCACCGACCCGAAGTTCGCGAAGAACGCAGGCCGCCTGGAGAACCGCGCGGAGATCGACGGCCTGGTCGGCGGCGTGCTCGCCACCAACACGCGTGCGTACTGGAAGAAACGGCTCGAGTCCTTCGGCGTCGCATCCGCGCCGATCCAGACGACCGCGGAGATGGTGGAGCACGAGCAGATCCGCGCGCTCGGCATTCTGGGCAAGCCATCGGACGATGAAATCGCGCTGGTGGGCCTGCCGCTGTCCTTCGACGGCCAGCGCCCACCGCCGCTGCACTCGGCGCGCGAGGTGGGCGCCGACAACGGCAAGCTGCAGGCGCTCCTGCACAAGGCGAAGGCCGCGCAATGACACAGGCTTCAGTGGACGCCAGCCGGGTTCTCGCGGATTACGCGACAGCCGCGCGCTTCGAGGATTTTCCCGCATCCGCCATCGCCGCGACCAAGCGGTCGATCTTCGACACGGTCGGCGTCATGCTGGCCGGCGGCGGACCCGCGGCCAACTCGACGCGCGTGGTGAAGATGCTCGCGGGCTGGGGTGGCACACCCAGCTCGAGCGTCATCGGGCATCCGATGCGCCTGCCGGCGCCGCATGCCGCATTCGCCAATGCGGCGACGGCGCACCAGTACGACTTTGACGATGCGCACGATGCGGGGGCAACGCACCCTTCCGGGAACTCGTTTTCCGCCGCGCTCGCGCTTGCGGAGGAACGCGGTGCGTCAGGCCGCGACCTCCTGACCGCGACCTTGCTGGGCAACGAGGTCGTCTGCCGCATGGGCATCGCGGGCGAAGGGGCGCTCTACGACATCGCTTTTCTCTGGCCCGCCATCACAGCGACATGGGGCGCGACCACTGCCGCGGGCCGCATCATGGGGCTAGACGCGGACACATTGCAGTCGGCGTACGGCCTGACGCTGCACCAGACGGGCACGACGCTGGAGTGTCTGCATCGTCCCGGCTCTGACGTACGCGGCCTGCGCGACGGGTTCGGTGCGCGCAATGGCGTCACAGCGGCTTGCATGGCCGAGGCGGGCCTGCGCGGCGACCCGGAAGCACTGGAGGGCAAGTACGGCTTTTTTGCCGCGTTCTTCAACGGGCGCTACAACCGCGAGCGACTGCTGGGGCAGCTGGGCGAGCGCTACGAGGTAGAGCGCATCACGATCAAGCCCTGGCCCTCGGCGCGCGAAACACATGCCACCCTACAGGCGCTGCTGGAGATGCGCGAGCGGCACCGGCTGGACGCGGACGCGATCGAGAAGGTGGTGATGCGCGTGGGCGCGACCAACCTGCGGTTTTGCGAACCGGCGGCGCTGCGCCGCCGGCCTGCCGTGCGCATGGACGCGCTGTGCAGCCTGCCCTTTGGCGCGGCGGTCGCGCTGTGCCACGGCAATGTGCGCTTGGCGTCCTTCTCGCCCGAAGGCATGCAGGATGCGCGCGTGCTCGAACTGGCGAAGCGCATCACCTGGCAGGCCGATGACGGCCTATCGAAGGACGGCACCATTGAAGGCGGTAATGTCGAGATTCACCTACGCAGCGGCGGCGTCGTGCGGCACACAGTGCGGCACGCCATGGGCCATCCCGATTTCCCGGTGTCCGATGAGGTGGTCGTGCGCAAGTTTATCGACTGTGCGGCGCTGGCCCCGCATCCGCCAAAGCAGCCGCAGGTGCGCGCGTTCTGGAGCGTGGTGCAACAGCTTGAAGCACTGCGGCCAGGCGAGTTCAGCCAAGCGCTGCGCGCAATCGCGGACAATTGATTTTAAATTCCCAGGAGACATAAAATGAATGATCAACGCAAGCATACGATTCGGTGTGCGCTGCTGCGCTTGGCCGCCGTTTGGACGGCAGTGGGCGCTGCCCTTGCCCTGCCCACGGGCCAGGCAGTTGCGCAGGAGTGGCCCACCAAAACCGTGAGGATCATCGTTCCCGCGCCCGGCGGCGCCAGCGACGCGCTGGCGCGCATTCTCGCGCCGCGCCTGGAAGCGATCTGGAAGCAGCCGGTCATCGTCGAGAACAAGCCAGGTGCGGGCGGGGTGATCGGCACCGAATACGTCGTGGCTTCGACCGATGGCCATACGCTGCTTATGGGCACGCAAAGCTCGCTGATCCCGAAGTACACGCAAAAGAGCCTGCGCTACGACCCGCTCACGGACATCGTGCCCGTGTACAAGCTCATCAACTACCAGATGGTCATCGCCACGAACGCGCAGACCGCGGGAAGTGGGAAGACGCTTGCCGATGTCGTCGCGCTGAGTAAGGCTGACGACAAGGGACTGTTCTTCGCCGGCTTTGGCGCGACCGGCGTCTTCAACCTGTCGATGGCGCTCCTGAACCAGTCGATGGGCATCCGCTACTCGACCATCGATTTCAACAATATCGGTGCGCTGACCCTGGCGCTGCTGCGCAACGACACGCAGCTGTCGCTCAATACCACGAGCGCATTCAAGCAGCACATCGACGCAGGCACGGTGAAGGCGCTGGCGGTCGCCAGCCATGAGCGCTATGCAAGCCTACCGGACGTGCCCACGATTTATGAGGCCGTGAACTACAAAGGCTATCTGCCCGTGATGTGGTCCGGCATCTTCGTTCCCAAAGGCACTCCCACGCGGGTGATCGATCGCATCGGGCGCGACCTGCTTGCGCTGGCGGTCGAACCCGCCGTAAAAAAGCAGATCGAGTCCGCGATTAGCGGCTCGGTGCCCCGCTCGTCGCCGGATACCTTCGCAAAGGAATTCCGCGAAGAAGCCGATATATGGAAGGGCCTGATCCCGACGCTGAACATCAAGCCGGAGTAGGCGCTTTCACGCTGTCTCGAAGTACGGAACCAATGGCCCGCTGCGTCCTTGCGGGTGCCCCGAAACACGCGAAACTCGCTTCATGAAGAACCCCAAACTCTCCCCCCAGGACGCGGTCATCATTTTCGGCGACCTGCAGGCCGGCATCGTCGATCTTCCGCTCACGGTGCCGGGCGCCCAGGTCGTGCGGGCGGCCGCCGGACTGGCGCGCCTTGCCGAGTTGCTCGACATTCCGGTCATCGCGCTGTCGATCCCCAAGCGCGACGCCAGCGCGACAAAGCTCGTTCCCGAAATCACCAGCACGCGCGCCAACTTCAGGCACATCCAGCGCACCCGCCCCGACTCCTTTGAAAACCCGGAGATCGTCGCCGCGATCGAGGCGACCGGCCGCAAGACGCTGATCGTGTGCGGCGTGGCCACCGAGATCGTCGTGCAGTGGTTGGTGCTCTCGGGCATCGCCAATGGCTACCGGGTGTACGTGGCAGTCGATGCATGCGGTGGCCTGAGCGCGCGATCCGAAGAAGCATCCCTGCGCAGGTTCGAAGCCGCGGGCGCCGTCATGACCTCTGTCTTTTCCCTCACCGGCGAATTTGCCGGAGACTTTACGCAGCCCCTGGGCCGCGACGTGATTGAAGTCTGTTACCGCCTGATCGGCGTCTGAAGGAAAAGCTGAAATGGTCAACGCATTTTCACGCCCACTCGATGGCATCCTCGTGCTCGACCTCACCGTCGCGCTTTCAGGCCCCTATGCCTCGCTGCTGCTCGGGGGCCTAGGCGCCGAGGTCATCCGCATCGAGGCGCCGGGCGAAGGCGAGATCGGGCGCACGAACCCGCCCTTCGTCGGGCCGGATGGCATCCACTTCGGCGCGAAGCGGCCGCAGGATGTTTCGCTCACCACGCTCAACCGTGCGCGCAACAAGAAGAGCATCACGCTGAACCTGAAGTCGCCGCGCGGGCACGCCCTCTTCATGCGGCTCGTGAAGGAAGCTGACATCGTGATGGAGAACATGAGCGAAGGCACCGCGGTCAAGCTCAAGGTCGACTACGAGAGCGTGCGCGCGGTGAACCCCAAAATCATCTACGGCTCGATCAAGGCTTTCGGAGAACCCAGCGCCTATCCGACGCTCAAGGGCATGGACATCATCGTGCAGGCCATGAGCGGAATCATGGAAGCCACGGGCTTCAAGGATGGCCCGCCCACGCGCTGGGGCCTGCCGATGGCAGACTTGCTGGCGCCGCTTTTCGCCGTTAATGGCCTCATGGCGGCGCTGATCTATCGCGGCCGCACGGGCGAAGGGCAGGAGGTGAAGGTCTCGATGCTGGACTGCCTCGCATCGCTGGTGGCCGAGGAGCACTTCGATGTGTTCGGCGACGCCGGCTTCGCGCTGCGCACCGGCAACTTCCTGGACCGCATCACGCCCTTCGGCATCTACGAGACGAAGAACGGCCATGTGGCCATTGCCGCGTTCACACCGGCGTGGTTCAAGGGCCTGCTGGAAGTCATCGGCCAGCCGCAGCTCATGCAGGACCCGCGCTTCAGCAGCCGCGGCCCGCGCACCAAGCATGCGGCCGAGATGAATGGCTATGTCGAAGCGTGGACGCGCACGCAGACCTCGGAACATGTGGTGAACGAGTTGCTTGGCAAGCGCGAGATTCCTTCGACGCGCGTGCGCTCGCCGAAGGAGGTTCTGCAGGACCCGTTGCTGCACGCGAGCGGCGCCGTTACGCGGCTTACGCATCCGGGCCTTGGCAAGAACGCACCCTACGGCATGGGGTTGCCGATCCAGTTCTCTAAATCGAAATCGCAGTTCGACCAGCCCGCGACCGAGCTCGGCTCGGCCAACGACGAGGTCTATGGTGGCCTTTTGAAGCTGAGCTCGGAAGAACTCGCCGCGCTGCGTGCAGACGGCGTGATCTAGTGTGACCAGTGTGGTGACCGCGGGCGAGCTTGCGGCGCTGGTGCGGCCTGGGCAGTCGATCTATGTGGCTGGCGGGCTCACGCCGCCGTCCGCTTTCGTCGAGGCGCTTCAACGCAACACCGAGCTGTCGCGCGATTTGCACATCACGTCGACGATCACGCCGGGGTTTCCCAATCCGTTTGATTTCGATCGCCTGCATCCCACCGCCACGCTCACGGGTCCGCTGATGGACCGCGCGTTCGCAGTGGCGCAGCAGCAGGGCCGCTATCGCATGCTGCCGCTGACGTTCGCGGGTTTCCTGCGGCACCTGAAGGCACAGACATTCGACCTGGGCGTGGTGCAGGTGGCACCGCCCGATGTGAACGGCAATTGCTCGTTCGGGCCGTCGGTGGAGTTCCTGCCCGCTGCGCTCGAAAGATGCCGGCGCATTGTGGCCGTGGTGAATCCAATGCTGCCATCGCTTTCTTTTGCTGCAACGGTGCCTGCGAAATGTATAGACGCCATGTGCGAAGCGGCATCAGCCGTTCCGAACTACGGGAGTGACACGGACGATGGCACCGAGACCATTGGCCGCTTGATTGCGCAGATGGTGGAAGATGCCAGCACCGTCCAGATGGGCTTGGGAAAGGTGCCGGCCGCGATGACCAAGCACCTCACCGGGCACCGGCGGCTGAAGATCCATTCGGGCATGGTGTCCGATGGATTGATGGACCTCGTGAAGGCGGGCGCGCTGGACGAAGGCAGCGTCCACACCGTAGCGGTAGCGGCAGGCAGCCAGGCCTTCTACGACTGGCTGCCTCAAGCGCGGGGCCTGCGCATTGACGGTTGCGGCGCAGTCTACGCGAGTGACGTGCTCGCGAAGCTGGAACAGTTCGTCGCGGTGAACTCGGCCCTGGAGGTGGACCTGTTCGGTCAGTGCAACCTGGAGCACCTGGCTGGCCGCGCGGTGAGCGGTGCGGGCGGCGGGCCCGATTTCGCACGGGTCGCGCGCGCATGCCGCGGTGGCCTCAGCGTCGTGGCGCTCAACGCCACGTTCGGGCGCGAGCCGCAGTCGCGCATCGTGCCGGCCCTTGGGCCGGGTGCGGTTGTGTCGCTCTCGCGGCTGGATGTGGACGTGGTGGTGACGGAATTCGGCTTGGCCGATCTGCGTGTCGCGAGCGTGAATGAACGCGCGCGCTCCTTGATTGGCGTGGCCGCGCCCCAGTTTCGCGGCGACCTGGAAAGCGCCTGGGCGGCGCTTTCGGCAAGGCTCTGATCAGCGTTGCCGCACCGAGCTCGCTGCCCCCGCCAGCAGCATCACCGCGGCGCACCAGAATACTGCCACTAGGCCCACGGCCGATCCCAATCCGCCGAACAGGATCGGGAGCGTTGTCTGGCTGAAGCTGCTGATGGTCGCGCGCACCCCGACTGATTCCCCGGCACGCCCTTCGGGGGACGTGTGATGCAGCAGCGTCATGATGATCGGCTGGGAGCAACCGAGGCTCATGCCCAGCAACAATGCCGAAGCCGCGAGAGGCCAAAAGCTCGTGAACAACGGAAAGGCGATAAAGCCCGCAGCAGTGATGAGCATGGCGAGCGAAATAATCCGCCACTCGCTCAGCCGCTTCGCCATGGCCGGCAGCGCCAGGCGAATGGCAAACATTCCCACGGCGAACGTGCCCATGACCACGCCGGTTGCCGTCGCACTCAGGCCGGCCCTGATCCCCTGCAGCGGGGCAAGGAAGGAGAAGGTGTCCCACCCCATTGAGAGCAGGCCGCTTGCCATGAAGACCATGCGCAGCGGGCGGTTCTCGAGCAGGTCGAGCAAGCGCCGCGTGCCGAGCGCAGCAGCTGGCACCACGGGCAGGATGTACCTGCGCGTGGCCCACCACAACTGCACGGCGCTTGCGGCAGAGAATACGGCGATCGCGAGATAGGCCGTGGCATAGCCCAGGTAATCGATGACGAAGCCCCCGATGAGCGGCCCGGTCAGCGCCGACAAGGAAAGCATCATGGCCAGCGTGGAGAACGCGCGCGTCATGTCCTGCGGATGCGTGAGCTTGCCGATGGCGTTCATGATGGCCACATTCCCGAGCATGAAGCCGCAACCGGTGAGCGCACTCGCGACAAAAAGAGTGGGCATTGAACCGCCCAGCGCGGCCACGATGCCGCCGAGAAACATCATGGCGATGCCCATGGCGCAGGGCCGCGCGTAGCCGAACTGGTCGGACCAGCGCCCGAAATGCACGGACATGAGCATGGGCCCCACCATGAGCCCCGCCAGCAGCAGTCCTGTCTCCAGCGGAGTGGCGCCCAGCGTGACGGAGTGCAGGGTGAAGATGAAGCGGTTTCCGATCAGCGCCACGTGGCACAGCATGATCGTGTTGATCAGGCCGAAAGGGATGGGCGAGGGGGCGGATCGGGATAGCAAGGCCGTTCCAGTTTAGGCGCGTGCGCCCCCCGGCGTCGATGCGTCTTAATCGAAGTCCCGATTCGAGGTACGGAACATCGGCGGCGGCGGCGGCGTGGCCGGCCGGTGACAGCGATAGATTGGCCACCGCACAACTGCCTGAAAGCGCTGCATGTTGAATCAACCGCCCAGCCGAGTCGTTTTCACACGCATGGAAGAAGTGGTGATCGGCGTCCCTGCAGCGCAAGCCGTGGCTGAAATTGCCGAGCGCTTCGGTGCCGAGCGCGTGTTCGTTATGGCGAGCGGAACCCTCAACCGCGAGACGGTCGAGGTCAACCGTCTGCGGGTCGCCTTGGGCCCAAGTTGCGCAGGCTTCTTCGACCGCGTCCCCGCGCATACGCCGCGCGACTGCGTGCTTGCAGCGACGGCGATGGCGCGAGACCTTGATGCGGATCTGGTTGTGTCGGTGGGCGGCGGGTCAGTCACGGATGCCGCGAAAGCCGTGCGTCTGTGCCTGGCGAACGATGTGCGCGATGACGATTCCCTAGGCGCATTGCAAGCACGCTGCAAGCCTGCAACGGTGCGTCAGGTGGCAGTGCCCACCACGCTGTCCGCCGGCGAGTTCTCTTCCATCGCGGGTTTGACCAACCAGAGCACGCAGGCCAAGGAACTTCTGCGCGACCCATCGATGATCCCCACCGCAGTCGTGCTGGACGCGGCGATCACCAGGCACACGCCGGAGTGGCTCTTCCTGTCCACCGGAATCCGAGCGGTGGACCACTGCGTAGAAGGATTCTGCGCGAACGAATCGCATGCCTACGCGCAGGCCCATGCGCTGCACGGGTTCGGCCTGCTCGTGCGCGGCCTGGTGCGGGTGAAGGCCGATCCGGACGACATGGCCGCGCGGCTCGATTGCCTGCAGGGCGCGTGGCTGTCGATGGGGGCAGTTGCGACCGGCGTGCCTATGGGGGCGAGCCATGGCATCGGCTATGTACTCGGTGCGGCCTTTGGCGTAGCGCACGGCCACACGTCCTGCGTGATGCTGCCGGCGGTGCTGCTCTGGAACCGGCGCGTGACGGCGCAACGCCAGGAGCAGCTTGCAGCCGCAATGGGCGCGCCGGGTGCCGAGGCCAGCGAACTGCTGGACGATCTCATCCGCGGGCTGGGCTTGCCGCGCAGCCTCGCAGACGTGGGCGTGGGGCGCGAACACTTTGCCCGAATTGCCCAGCTTGCGATGGCCACCCCGTGGGTTCCCCGCAACCCCCGGCCTATTGCCGGCCCAGCCGATGTGCAAGAAATTCTTAGGATTGCTGCCTGAATCATGCGTGGTTTCGTCAATCCCGAATCCCCGGTTCCGAAATCGCCAGTTGCTGGCGCAGCGCGCATCCCCTAGCCTTGGAGCATGTGGCGCAAGGCGCCGCGTGCTGGAGACCATGGAATGACGAGCAACGCAGCTCAACTGGAGGACGCAGGATTGGGCAGCCGCCCAGCAGTGGCCAGCGCATCGCCGCTAACGAGCCCATTTATGACCATGCCTTTCGCGTCGTTTTCGGCAGCGACATGGGGATCCGCGAGGTCCACGACACCATGCGTTCTTTTCCCTACAACGGATGCCCGCAGGGGAACGACGGCGTGGAAGCGATGGTCGGTGCGCGCATCGGCCGGGGCTGAGGCGAGGAAGTGCGAAAGCGCTTGCCGTCGGCACTCAACTGCACGCATATGAAGGGAATGCTGGGTCCGCTGGCGACTCCGGCTTTCCAGTCGCTCAACTTCCTGCTGGTCGACCGGCTCGATATCGTTGACCCGAACGGAAAGCCCACCAGGATCGCCACTTGCGCGGCGTATGGCGCATCGGGCGACCCCGCGCGCATGCGATGGCCGGCATATCACAAGGAGACACCATGAGCGATAGACAAGCTGTATCAAAATCCCTGCTGACCGCAGCGTGCACTGTATGCTTTCTCGTACCAATCGCTGCCTTCGCACAGAACTTCAAGGTGCCTATTCGCGTTGTGGTGCCGTACGCCGCAGGCGGTGGCGCCGATGCGCTGGCACGCATTCTGGCGCCGGGGCTGTCCAAGGAGTTGGGCACGCCCGTCATCGTCGACAACAAGCCCGGTGCGGGCGGACAGATCGGCACGCAACTCATGGTGGGCGCGCCAGTGGATGGCAGCCTGCTGCTGCTCACACCCGACCCGCCGATTACCAGCTTGCCGCTTACGGTGCCTACCATCAAGTACGACCCGCTTGGCGACTTCCGCCCGCTGGGGCAGACGGCGCGAACACCTTGGACGCTGAACATTCCGCCCAACGCGGCGTACAAGGACTTCAAGGAATACGCGGCGGCCATGCGCAAGGATCCGCTGCTTCGCTCTTACGGCGTGCCCTTGACGGGCGGCGCCATGTCGATGATCGGAGAAGCGATCGGTAAGCACATCGGCGCGGAGATGACTATCGTTCCCTTCAACGGCTCGGCGCCGGTGATCCAGAAC
>CANJXQ010000141.1 GCA_947478805.1 Betaproteobacteria bacterium
GTTTCGAGCTTGGAGTTGTAGTACAGCTTGCGCTCGCCGTGGCGCTTGACGCCTTGCTGCGTCTCCACGCGCAGCGCCTGATCGTTTGCCCGACCGAGTCAGCATCCTGCGTTTTCGCCATCTGCTGGAAAAGCACGATCTGGCCAAGCAATTCTTTGAGACCGTCAATGACAACTGTGGACGGAGTGGGTCTCGCGAGGGATGTCGGCCACGAAGGACTGTGGGCGACTGTTCACACTGATCGCACAGTGTCAGGTGGGCAACCGGCCCCTACGCATCAATCCGCGAATGCGAAAGCGACGACCAAAACCCTACCCGTGGTTGAAAATTTCGCGCGCCCTGGCTCGACAAAAGATCGAGCGCCACGGTCACCCGTGGGATACAAAGTAAGTGAGGAAGTACCATTCTCCCTAACTCAGGACACCAGGGTTTTCCATGTAATTTGAATGTTGACTCAAAACTCAATAAGGTCTACAGTCGCCCCCACCATCCACCATGGATGGGTTCGTTCATGCTAGGCGCAAAGGATGTCGTCCGGGTCGTGCGCGAGCTCATGGGACAAGGAGAAACAGCAAATGAATGACGAATGGGTGCTCATCGAGCGCAAGGGCGCCGCCGGCGTCATCACCATCAACCGCCCGGACGTGCGCAACGCCTGGGGCCGCGAGCAGCTCCTGCGGGTCGAGCACGCGCTGGACCAGTTTGCGGTGGATCCCGAGGTGCGCGCGGTGATCCTCACTGGCGCTGGGGAGAAAGCGTTCATCGCCGGCGGCGACATCGCCGACCTGGAATCGCGCCGCGGCATCGAGCACTACAACGACATGGCCGAGATCATCCAACGGGTGTTTCGCCGCTTCGAGACATACGACAAGGTCACCATTGCCGCAGTCAACGGGCTGGCGCTTGGCGGCGGCACCGAGATCTTGCTGTGCATGGACATCCGCATCCTCGCCGACCACGTGCGCCTCGGGCTTCCGGAAATCAATCTGGGGATGCTCCCTGGCGCGGGCGGGACGCAGCGCCTGCTGCGACAGATCCCCTTGTGCAAGGCCAAGGAGCTGATGTTCACGGGTGAGTGGATCAATGCCCAGGAGGCCCTGTCGCTCGGCATTGCCAACCGCGTGGTCGCCAAGGGAACCGTCATGGACGAAGCGCTGGCCTTCGCGGAGAAGATGGCGACCAAGTCGCCGCTCGCCTTGAAGTTGATCAAGCGCGCATTGCTGCATGGCGCCGACATGCCCCTGAGCGCGGCGCTTGCCTACGAACATAGCCTCATCGCATTGGCGTTCGAAAGCGAGGACATGCATGAGGGCTGCCGCGCGTTCCTCGAAAAGCGGCCGGCGCAATTCAAAGGTCGCTGAGACATGTCTATCGACCACCGGCTCGTCCTGCCCAAGCTCGGACTCACGATGATCGAGGGGGCTGTGGCCGAATGGAGCATCCAGCCCGGAACCCGTTTCATTGCCGGACAGACAGTGTTCGTCGTCGACAGCGACAAGACTGCGGTGGAGTTCGAGGCGCCCGCAGACGGCATCCTGCACGGGATTCCGGTGCCGGTCGGCGAGACCGTTCCAGTCGGAACCGAGATCGGCAAGTGGACGCTCGAGGGCGAGAGCGGCTCCGCCGGTGGTGCAGACGAGGCAGCGCAGCCGACCACCACGCCGTCACCAATCCCGGTTGCAGCAGCAGAGGTCAACGATAGGACGGAAGAGCGCCAGCGGTCCACCCCAATCGCCGCAGCCACTTCGGCTCGGGTCATCGCGACGCCGCTGGCGCGCCGGCACGCCAGCGCCAATGGGGTTGAGCTCGCGGGTGTGGCTGGAACGGGACCTCGCGGCCGAGTACTGGCCGCTGACGTCGACACGGCCCTCCAGGCGCCCAGCGAAACGCCCACGCACGCAGCCGCTCCTCCCCGGTGCGCGTGCCCTCTGCGGCTCGGGAACCTGGCGAACTGGTGGCAGCCACCTTCAGCCAGCGCACAATGGCCGCCCGGGTGACCGCCTCCAAGCGCGAGTCCCGCACTTCTACCTCGGTATCGATGTCGATGTGGGTGAACTCCTCGCCTTGCGCCAGTCCCTGAATGAATTGCCCGGTCGTCCCAGGACATCGGTCAGGTACCTCCTAGTGGCAGCCGTTGTCGAGGCGCTGCGCCGAGAGCCCCCCATGAATCGCATCTGGTCCGAGAACGGACTGCTGCAACTGTCGACACTGGACGTGGGGCTTGTAGTGGACACGCCCCGTGGCCTGATGAGCCCGGTGGTTCACGATCTGGGCCCGCAGTCCTTCTTCGGTATCGTGCGGTCCGTCGACGAGGTGATCGACCGCGCCCGGACAGCACCGTTGGGTGCGGGGGACGTTGATGGCGCAGCGGTGACCGTTTCCAACGCCGGCATGCACGACGTTCGTGACATGATTTCGATCATCATTCCGGGCGAGAGCGCCATCCTCGGCATCGGCGTCGGCAGCGTGCATCCGTGCTTCCGCCCCGACGCAGAGGACAGACCCGTGGCGCGGCGCGAGCTCAGCATCGTGCTGTCCGCCGATCACCGCGTCCACACCGGCGTTTCCGCGCTCCGGTTCCTCAACGAACTGAAGCCCATCCTGCCGCAGCCACTCACGCTGGTGGAAGGCATTCAGCAGCAAGGAAGCAAGTGACTTATGCCCCGTGCTGTCGCCAAAAAAATACCTCCAGCAGTCGAAGAGGCGGCGCCACGGAGGAAGTCGGAGGTGACGCGCGAGCGCCTGATCCTTGCCGCCGCGAAGGTCGTAGGACGCGTGGGGTATGACAAGGCGTCATCTTCACGAATCGCCGACGAGGCGGGAATCGCCTCAGGCGGCTTGTACTACCACTTCGAGAACCGTCGAGCCCTGCTTGACGAACTGCTGCCCACCCTCGGTGAACAGATGGTTACGTACGTAGTCGGTTGCATCGAGCACCTGCCCTGGGGCCTAGAACGAGAAGTTGCCAGCTTCCGGGCCTACCTTAAGTACCTGGCCCATAACCCAGAGTTCTATCGCGTGTTCACGGAGGCGCGGGTGTACGCACCTGCGGCTTACGCACGCAATTTCGAAGCGACCTTGCGCGACTTCGAAGACGCGCTTGGTGCGCAACGCCGCAAGGGCTTCCTGAAGGTAAGGAAGGACGACCTGCCGCTGGCGGCTCACTTCCTGACCGGTATCCGCAACTATGTTTCCCAGATGTACCTTGACGCGAGTCCTCCCAAGCCAGTCAGGATTGACCAGGCCGTGCGCCTCTACCGTCAGTTGCTCTGCGAAGGTGTCTTCTTCACCTGAAATGCGACTGATGCTGTCAAATCATTTGTCCATTCCACACTTTTACGCACCATACAATATGGGTTCAGGGGAACGTCCCGTATACAGGAGTGCGTCATTGGCCCAGCTCGGCCCTATCCGTGTCCAGAAGGGCTTCGAGTCACTCGCTGAAGCGCTGACCGAACAGATCCTCACCGGCAAGATCAAGTCGGGGGAATTGCTGCCGAACGAGCGCGAACTCGGCGAGGTGTCGGGCCTCAGCCGGGGCTCGGTGCGCGAAGCACTGCGTGTGCTCGAAGCCCAGGGCCTGGTGTCCACCAAGCTGGGGCGCAACGGCGGCCGCGTGGCTTCGCCTGCGGCTCACGACACGTTCCAGCGCTCGATCGGGTTCTTCATCCGCGGCCAGCGCATTTCCCTGTCCGTGATGATGGAAACGGTCGAGGTGCTCGAACCGAACCTGGCGCAGCTGGCGGCAAAGAACCGCGACGACGAAGACATTGCCCGGTTGCGCGAGGCCAGCAAGAAGCTGCGCGCGACCACCACGCCTGTGCGCTTCGTCACCGCCAACTTGCGGTGGCACAGCGAGATGGCCAAGGCCAGCCACAACCCGCTGCTGCTCGCGATTCACGATTCCTTCGGCCCCGAGTTGCTGAATCCGCGCATTGCCGGCTTCATATCGGAGGAAATCCGCGCTTCCGTCGTGCATGCCGTCGAACGAATCGAACTGGCTATCGTGGAGGGAGACGCCGAGGCGGCACGGCGTCGTATGGCCCGGCTCGTGCACGCCTATCGCGCATCGGTCGAGGCGGCTACCGCTCGGTCCGCCGCAGCCAAGGGTTCATGACGCTATCGGCGCCTCGGCTCGGGCAGCCAGCAGTGCGAACGCAATCGAATAGAGCTTGGTGCGCTCGGAATCGGCCCGAGACGGAATGATCAAGGGCACGGCGGCACCGACGATGATCGATGCCAGGTCCAGCCCCGCAAAGCAGGTCAGCGACTTGTAGAGCACGTTGCCGGCATCGATGCCTGGCGTGATAAGCACGTCTGCCCGGCCTGCGATTTCGTCTTGCACGCCTTTGCGGCGGGCTGCCTCCGGCGAGACCGCGACGTCCAGCGCATAAGGGCCGCCCACAATCGCCTGCAAGTCTGCGCATTCCGAAAATCGCTGCACCACGAGGCCGGCGAGCATGCTTGAAGGCATCTTCGGGTTGACGAATTCCGCGGCCGAAAGCAGGGCCACGCGTGGACGGCGCCGCCCCAGCAGCCCCGCTACGCGGACGGTGTGGCGCACGATCTGCTCGAGGTCGTCCGCGTTGGGAGCGATCTGCACGCCCGCATCGGCCAGCAACAGCAGGCGCCGCATGCCCTTCGGCCGGAATGCCGTCACGTGGGTCAGCGATTGCTGCCCTCGCACTCCGGAGTCAGCTCGCAATGCGGCCTTGAGGAGTACAGAGGTCGGAACTGCTCCCTTCATGATGGCCTGTGCCTGTCCGGTGCGGCACAAGCCCATTGCCTGCTCGCACGCGGCCATGTCGCTGTCTGCGTCGACGATGGCCGTGCGATCGATATCCAACCCGGCCGAAGCGGCCATGGCACGAACGAGGTCCCGCGGCCCGATGAGCACTGGGTGGATGAGACCTTGCGCCATCGCTGCGCGCAGGCTGAGCAGGAGGTTCTCGTCATTGGCGGCCACGCAAGCCACCCTCAGTGGCTGTCCGGACGGCTCGATCGCTGCCAAAAGTTGGGGCAGCGATCGGATAGGGCCCACGGCCGTCAAGGTCCGCGCGAGTCGGGATGCCGCATGTCCGGGCATTGCGCCAGCAGGTCCGCGGGCATTTCGACAGTCATGTGCAGGAGGTTCGCGCCGTATGCCTTGCCGAGGTTGTCGCTGCGCAAAGACCCGGCGGCACCACCACCCAGGGCTCCCTGCACGACGAATTTCAGGGCCAGCAGGTTGGGCAGCTCATAGCGCTTCGTGGGGCCTTTTGCCATGTCGGCGAAGAAGCCGTTGACACGGTCCGCGGTCACCGCCTCGCGCAGCAATTGGAAGGTCGCCTCGTCAGGTGCGAACAAGCTGATGTCGACGGCGTCGCCCTTGTCGCCCGAGCGTGCCATGCAGAAGCGGCGGAGTTGGACCGTGTGTGTAGGCATTGCTGTGTCCCCTGATTGATTAGAGCGCCTGCATGCGCACCTGCACATGCGGCTCGATCTGCTCGCGCGGCACGAGGAACGACGCAACGCCCATCAGCTCCCGCGCGCCGGAAATGCCCGAAAGCCCGGTCAGGTGCGGCGGCCCGGCGATACCCAGTGGCGGAAAGTGCCGACCGACTCGCTGCGCTTCACGCTCGGTGGCCGTACGGACTGCAACACGCACCACCACCTCGGGCAACTCGTCGCTCGGGAGCTTCGCATTGCCTTCGTGGATCGCGTTCACGCCGAAGTACTCGGCGCGGAATTCCTGGATCTTGATGCCGTCGTCCTCAATTGCCTTGCGCAGCAGCGACTCGAACTTCTTCGCCTTGGGAAGGGCGTCAGGCCAGGTGTAGACCACGCGCCCCTCTCCTACGAAACCGGCTGGGTAACCGGCCACGACCTTGAGGGTCGGCGGGCCCGCGCGCCCTTTCGCGCCACTGACCTTGACCCGGTCTGGCCCGGCCTGTTCGAGGCGGATGCCAGTCATGTCGACGATCACGTCAGGCGAGATGAAATTCGAAGGATCGTGGATCTCGTAGAGCAGCTGTTCCTTGATGGTGTCCACCGAGACCAGCCCGCCCGAGCCGGGCGTCTTGCCGACCACGAAGCTGCCATCCTCGTACACATCTGCAATCGGGTATCCGAGGTTTTCAAGGCCCTCGACTTCCCACCACGCGCCGCTGAAGTTGCCCCCGGTTGCCTGCGCCGTGCACTCCAGCAGGTGTCCGGCGATCACGCCCTGCGCCGCCTTGTCGAGGTCGTCGAGGCTCCAGCCCAGACCGTGCGCTGCCGCGGCAAGGTATTGCGCCGTGTCGGTCGTGCGGCCGGTCAGCACCAGGTCTGCGCCCGCGTGCAGCGCCTCAAGGATCGGGCGCGCGCCGAGGTAGACGTTGGCAAAAGTCATGGGCGGCAACCCACCCAGCGGGTCGCTGGGCGCGCCAAGCATCGCAGTGACGTGTCCTTGGGACTTGAATGCATTGAGCCTGGGCAGCACGTCATCGCCAACGACGGTCGCGATCTTCAGCTTGAGTCCCAGTTCCTGCGCGACTTTGGCGATCGCCTCGGCCGCCGCTTCAGGATGGATGCCGCCGGCATTGGTGATCAGCCGGATGCCCTGCGGCAGGCAGATGGGCAGCAATGCCTTCATCACCGGAATCACGTCGCGCGTGTATCCCAAAGCCGGATTCTTCTGCCTGTCCTTCTGCAGGATCGCGAGCGTCAGCTCGGCAAGGCAATCGAAACAGAGGTAGTCGACCTTGGCATTGCGTGCCATGTCGATGGCCGGCTTGAGCTTGTCGCCGTAGAACGCCTGCGCGGCACCGATTCGCACTGATTTCATGTGGATTCCTCTTCTCAGCGGCCCTTCCAGACCGGCTCTCGCTTGGAGAGGAAGGCGCTGGCACCTTCCTGCAGGTCTTCTGTCTGGAACGCAACGACGCGCAGCGTGTTCAGGTAGTCCACTGCCTTGCCGTATTCCATGTCCGTGGTCTGCGCGAAGCCTTCGAGCCCGACACGCAATGCCACGGGGCTGTATGAGGCAACCTGCCTGGCTAGCGTCATCGCTTCCTCTTCCAGTCGGTCGTGGGGAACGATGCGGCTGACGATGCCCGCGCTTTGTGCTTCTTCGGCTGAAAGCACGGCCGCCGTCACACTCATCTGCAAGGCCATGCGATCCCCGACCGCGCGGCGCACCATAGGGAGTATGACCATCGGGAATAAGCCGAGCTTCACCTCAGTGCAGCCGAATTTCGCCTTGTCCGATGCGACCACGATGTGGCAGGCGCATGCCAAGCCGCAGCCACCACCGAAGGCCGACCCATTCACAGCGCCAATGAGAGGCTTATTGAGAACGCCCAGCACCTTGAACAGTTCGGCCGAAGCCTTCCCGTCATCGTAGACCCGCAACGATGGCTGGGTCAGTTTCTGCTGGAACTCGCGCAGGTCTCCTCCCGCGCTGAATGCGTTGCCTGCCGCGGTGAGAAGCATCACATGCACGCGCGGATCTACCTGAGCCTTCAACAGGCAATCGGTCAGTTCGCGGGTCAGGACTTCGTCCACCGCATTGCGCTTCTCGGGCTGGTTGAGCCGGATGTGCGCCACGCCGCCGTCCACTTCGTAAATCACGCTTTCATACATCGTCTGCCTCCAGGTGCACTAAGGCAAAGTCTAGATGAATCCAATTTAAACGTCAAACCATTTGACGAAATAGTTTTTGGCGTTACCATGATGTGCGGCCTTGAAGTCACGGCGAGCGCCGCGCGCCGGAACTGCAATGGAGACACCATGTCGAGTCCTCGCGCCAAGCACTTCTCGAAGGTTCTGATCGCCAACCGGGGAGAGATCGCGCTGCGCATCATGCGAACGCTGCGGCGGCTAGGCATCGCCAGCGTCGTCGTGTATCACGAAGCGGATCGCGACAGCCCCGCGGTGCGCGACGCCAACGAGGCAGTGCAAATTCACGGCGAGCCGCCTGTCGCCGCCTATCTCGACGCCAGCCAGATCGTCGCAGCCGCGAAGAGTACCGGCGCACAGGCCATTCACCCCGGCTTCGGCTTCCTCTCGGAGAAGGCACACTTCGCTGAAGCCGTGATCGAAGCAGGGCTGGTGTTCATCGGCCCTCCGCCGTCGGCTATCCGGGCGATGGGCGACAAGATCGAGTCCAAGCTGCTCGCCACCAAGGCGGGCGTTCCCACCGTGCCCGGCTCCAGGGACGCACTGGAATCCGGAGACGAGGCCGTTGCCATTGCAGAGAAGATCGGCTATCCCGTCCTGCTGAAGGCCAGCGCTGGTGGGGGCGGCAAGGGGATGCGCATTGCCCATACCGCGCAAGAATGCCGCGACGGTCTGGCGCGCGCCAGCGCCGAGGCCAAGGCCGCGTTCGGCGACGGGCGCGTGTTCGTTGAAAAGTACGTGGAGGAGCCGCGCCACATCGAGGTGCAGGTCCTCGCAGACGCTTTCGGCAACGTCATCCACCTCGGCGAGCGCGAATGCTCCATCCAGCGCCGCTACCAGAAAGTAGTCGAGGAGGCCCCCTCCCCTTTCATCGACGAGAAGATGCGTGCCCTAATCGGCGAGCAGGCCTGCAGCCTGGCAAGGGCCGTCGGCTATACATCTGCGGGCACCGTCGAGATGGTGGTGGACAAGCGCCGCAATTTCTATTTTCTTGAGATGAACACACGCCTACAAGTCGAGCACCCGGTCACGGAGATGACGACCGGTATCGACATCGTGGAACAGCAGCTTGCAGTCGCTGCCGGCGCCGCGCTGCCATTCACCCAGAAGGATGTGGCATTCAAGGGCCACGCCATTGAAGTGCGCATCTACGCGGAAGATGCCGACGCCGGCTTCATCCCTGCCACGGGCAAGCTTCTGAAAGTCCGCTTCCCGCACGGCGAAGGTATCCGCGTCGACCACGGCGTTCTCGAGGGGCTGGAGATCGGGGCGGCGTTCGACCCGATGATTGCCAAGCTTGTAGCCTACGGCGCAGATCGGGACGAGGCCGTCGCACGGATGTGCCGCGCACTCGAAGAGACGGTCATCCTGGGCCCGATCACCAATATCGATTTCCTGCGCCGCGTGGTCGGGCATCCGGAGTTCATCGCCGGCCGCATCCATACGGGCTTCCTCACGCTGCACAAGGATTCGCTCGCCCCCGTGCCGCCGACTCCTGATCAGGAGAAGCTGCTCGTGATTGCCGCTGCGCTCGCGCACCCTGATTTCGATTTTCACTTCGCCACGCCATCCCCGCTGGACGGCATGGGCGGCTGGAGCAATTGACCATGTACAGGAACGTTTCAATCAACGGCGGGGCAGCGTCCAAAGTGAACGTGACCCGCGGCAGGCAGGTCTCGCGCGTCTGGCGCGACGCGAAGGCACATGCCGCCGCGCTGGCGCGTTCGGGCGAAGGCTGGACCGTCGACGTCGACGGCCTTTCGGCCGAGATGACCATCGTCACCCGCAAGGAGGAAGTGCTCATCCATGCCTTCGGCCGAACCTGGCGCGTGGAAGTCGTCGATCCTGTCGAGCGCCAGCTGGGCGCCGGCGCGCAGTCCGACGTGGCCCGGGCGCCGATGCCGGGCCTGGCCATCAGCGTCATGGTGAAGCCGGGCGATGTGGTGGTCGACGGCCAGCCGATGGTGATCATCGAAAGCATGAAGATGCAGACAGAGATCTGTGCGAGCCGTGCGGGCATCGTCGACCAGGTCAACGTGCGGATCGGCGAAACCTTTGCGCAGAAGGCACCGCTGGTGACCCTGGTCCCAATCGAAACGGAGGCATGACATGCAGCGCTTGCACTCGCACGTCATCACCACCTCGGACGCATTCCGGGAAAACCGCACGCACAACCTGAAGCTGGCCGCGCAATTGCGCGAGCGCCTGCACGAGGCGCGCTTCAAGCGCCCGCAGCGCGCCTTCGACCTGCTGGCCGAGCGCAAGAAGCTGACGGTGCGCGCGCGCCTCGAACTGCTGCTCGATCCCGGAACGCCCTTCCTCGAACTTTCGCCACTCGCCGCGTGCGAGGCCTACGACGGCACAACACCAGGGGCCGTGATCGTCACCGGCATCGGCGTGATCAACGGCCGCGAGGTCGTTGTGACAGCCGGCGACAGCACAATAAAGGGCGGCTCCTGGTACCCGCTCACGATCAAAAAACTCATTCGCGCGATGGACATCGCCATCGAGAACAAGCTGCCGATGGTGCACCTGATTGACTCGGGCGGCGCTTTCCTGCCGCTGCAGGACGAGATTTACGCCATGGGCGGGGCGGTCTACTACAACCAGTGCCGCATGAGCGCACTGGGCATCCAGCAAATCGCGTTGGTGCTCGGCCCCTGCACGGCTGGAGGCGCTTACCTGCCGACGCTGTGCGACATCTCGATCATCGTGCGCAACACCGGTTTCATCTTCCTCGCGGGGCCGCCGTTGGTGAAGGCAGCGACGGGACAGGATGTCTCGGCCGATGAACTCGGCGGCGCGCAGATGCAGACCGCAGTCTCGGGCGTGGCGGACTACGCGGTGGAGAACGAACAGGAAGGCCTGGCACTGGTGCGCGAACTGGTCGGCACGTGGACCCGCACGCCCAAGGCGGAAACCGACCGCCGCCCGCCTGAGGATCCCTACTACGACCCGCAGGAGCTTTACGGCATCATCCCGCGCGACATCAAACGGCAGTTCGACATGCGCGAAGTCATAGCGCGCATCGTCGACGGCAGCCGCTTCACCGAGTTCAAGCCCAGCTACGGCGAA
>CANJXQ010000142.1 GCA_947478805.1 Betaproteobacteria bacterium
AAGGCGAGGCTGATGGTGCCCGTCGGCGCGATCGACAAGAGGTGGCTGTTGCGAAGCCCGTGCTGGCGGATCTTCGCCTTGACCTCGGCCGGCAGGCGCGAGGCGAAGTTGCCGCCGGAGAGATACATGTCGGCGTTGAACAGCGGGAAAGCGCCGCGCTCGCGCGCCAGTTCGACTGAATACAAGTACGAGCGGTCGCGCAGGTACTCGGAAATCTTCGAGGACATGCTGCAGGCTTCGGGCGTGTCGTACTTGAGGCGCAGCATGATGAGCGCATCGCCCAGGCCCGTGAAGCCGAGGCCGACGCGGCGCTTGTTGCGCGCCTCTTCGTGCTGCTCGTCGAGGGGCCAGCGCGTGGCATCGAGCACGTTGTCCAGCATGCGCACCGATACGTCGATCACGCGGCCGAAGGCCTCGAAGTCGAACCCGGCTTTTTCACCGAAGGGATCGGTCACGAAGTGCGTCAGGTTGATCGAGCCCAGGCAGCAGCAGCCGTAAGGCGGCAGCGGCTGTTCGGCGCACGGGTTGGTGGCCTCGATGGTCTCGCAGTAATAAAGGTTGTTGTCGCGGTTGATACGGTCGAGGAACAGGATGCCCGGCTCGGCATGGTCGTAGGTCGAGCGCATGATCTGTTCCCACAGCGTGCGCGCCGGCGTCTTGCGGTACACCCACTGCCCGTCCTCGCGCTGGAACGCGCCCTCGGTGACGCCTTCCCGCGTGGGTTCGGCCTTGTGCACGAGTTCGATTTCGGCATCCGACTCCACTGCCTGCATGAAGGCATCGGTGACGCCGACCGAGACGTTGAAGTTGGTGAGGTCGCCCTTGTCCTTGGCATGGATGAAGGCTTCGATGTCCGGATGGTCGCAGCGCAGCACGCCCATCTGGGCGCCGCGGCGGCTGCCTGCCGACTCGACTGTTTCGCAGGAGCGATCGAACACGCGCATGTAGGACACCGGGCCCGAGGCATGCGATTGCGTGCCGCGCACCAGCGCGTCTTTCGGGCGAATGGATGAGAAGTCGTAGCCTACGCCGCCACCGCGCCGCATGGTCTCGGCGGCCTGCGCGAGCGCGGTGTAGATGCCCGGGCGACCATCGACGACTTCGGTGATGGAGTCGCCCACCGGTTGCACGAAACAATTGATCAGCGTGGCGGCGAGGTTGGTTCCCGCCGCGGAGTTGATGCGGCCAGCAGGTACGAAACCATGTTCCTGCGCTTCGAGAAATTTTCTTTCCCAATAAGCGCGCTTGTCTTCGGGTTCGACGGCCGCCAGTGCGCGCGCGACGCGCAGTCGCACATCGTGCACATTGCGCTCGCCGCCCTTGGCGTATTTCTCGAGGAGCACTTCGCCGGAGATGGCTTGCTCGGACAGCGGGGTGTTCGATTTGTTACTGGAGAGAGCCTCGGAATTCTTTGTAATTTCAATGGGTTCCATGGTCTTCTTCGTGTTGTTTGATATTCACACAATACGCTTTTCGCGCCGGTGCGCAAGACTTTTTACGAATTTTTTTGCAGCCCGGGCAAAGCGGGTCGGGGGCGGCAAGGGGCGCGATTCTACGGACTGCCGGCCGCTTGTCCAGCACCTTTTTTAAGCCATTGATTCTGTAAGCTATGGGGTCTTGAAACGACCCATCCTTACCCGCTTGACAACAACGGCCGGATGGCCTCCGCCCCCCTTTTTTTAAGCACGATGTTTTGAGAGGACTGCAATGGACAACGCAACGATTGGAACCGCCGGCACCGAGCTCGCCACCCTGGCGGGCGGTTGCTTCTGGTGCCTGGAGGCCGTCTACGACGACATGAAGGGCGTGGTGTCGGTGGAATCCGGCTATATGGCGGGCAGGAACCCGAACCCGACCTATGAACAGGTGTGCTCCGGCACGACAGGTCATGCCGAGGTGGTGCAGGTGCGCTTCGATCCGTCAGTGACCAGCTTTCGCGAACTGCTGGAAGTGTTCTTCGTGATTCACGACCCGACGACGCTCAACCGGCAGGGCAACGATGCCGGCACGCAGTACCGCTCGGCGATCTTTTACCACTCGCCGGAACAAAAGAGCGTTGCCGAGGAAGTGATCGCGCAGATGACGCGCGAAAAGCTGTGGCCCTCGCCCATCGTCACGGAAGTCTCGGTCGCGCAGACCTTCTGGATCGCCGAGGACTACCACCAGGAATACTTCGCGCGCAACCCGAACCAGTCGTATTGCGCGTTCGTGGTGGCGCCCAAGGTGCAGAAGTTCCGCAAGCACTTCCTGGGTAAATTGAAAAAGATCTAGGGAAGCGCTGATGTGTCGGATAAATGTTCGTTGACACCACGGAAGATGCTTCATTAGCATCCTTCGATTTCCCATAGGGGGCTCCAATGGACGTACAAGGCCTGCACCATGTCGCCTACCGCTGCAAGGACGCGCGGCAGACGGCTGATTTCTACACCAAGGTCCTCGGCCTCGAGTACCTGATGGCGATGTCCGAAGACCGGGTCCCGAGCACAGGCGAGAGCAACCCCTATTTCCACCTGTTCTTCCGCATGGGCGATGGCAGCTGTGTCGCGTTTTTTGAGCTGCCGGATTCGCCCGAGATGGGCCGCGACGAGAACACGCCGAAGTGGGTCCAGCACCTGGCACTGCGCGTGGCCGACGAGAAGACGCTGCTTGAGCGCAAGCGGCACCTCCAGTCGCTGGGAATCGAAGTCATCGGCCCGGTCGACCATGCCATCTGCCAATCGATTTATTTCTTCGATCCCAATGGTCACCGCCTGGAACTGACCTGGGACACCACCACGCCGGATATGGCGCAGCGGCTGAGGGCGGTCAGCGAGGACATGCTGACCGAGTGGAGCAAGACCAAGCGCGCGCCGCAACATGCCAACTGGGTGCATGAAAAGGCGCTCAAAAGGGGATGAAACGTGGCATCTGGGGAATGAAACGTGGCATCTGGGGAATGAAACGTGGCATCTGGGGGATGAAGCGTGGCATCTGAAAAACGCCAGTTCGAGCTCGCGCCGGAATGGGTGCATGTTCAATACAAGGAAACATCCCAGTTCACGGAGGTATATGGTTTCTCCGGCAACCAGGGCGCGGTGAACCTGGAAGGGGTGCGCCTGCTGCCGCGCGGCAAGCCCTCCAGGACGCTGGTCGTGTACATGCACCCGAGCTCGACGCTGCAACTGCTGCCCATGCCGCAGGCGATGGCGCGCCACGGCGTGCATGTGCTGTGCGCGGGCAGCCGTTACCTGAAAAACGACACGCCGCTGATCATGGAGAAGGTGCTGCTCGACCTGGGCGCCTACCTGCGCCACGCGCGCGAGGTGTGGGGCTACGAGAAGATCGTGCTGTGCGGCTGGTCAGGGGGCGGGTCGCTCGCCATCTTCTACCAGTCTCAGGCCGAGCGGCCCACGGTGAAACAGACGCCGTCCGGCGATCCCATCGACCTTTCTGCGGCGGGGTTGACCCGGGCCGATGCGATGATTTTCCAGGCGGCTCACCTGTCGCGCGCCCTGACGCTGTCCGAGTGGCTCGACCCTTCGGTGATCGACGAGGCCGACCCCGACACGCGCGACCTCGAGCTCGACATCTACAACCCGGCATGCCCGAACCGGCCCCCATACACCGCCGAATTCGTCACGCGGTTTCGCGCTGCGCAGCTCGCGCGCATGCGCAGGCGCACGGCATGGGTGCGCGAGACGCTCGACAAACTCAAGCGCCGCGGCGGCCGTGAAATGGAGCGCGGCTTCGTGACCTACCGCACCATGGCCGACCTGCGCTTCATGGATCCGGCCATCGACCCGAACGACCGCAAGCCGAAATGGTGTTACCTCGGCGACCCGGAGACGGCCAATACCGGCCCCGTGGCGTTGGGCCGATTCTCTACCCTGCGCTCCTGGCTGTCGCAGTGGTCGGCGGACGACACGCAGGCGCACGGGCCGCGCTGCGCGCAGACCATCACGGCGCCCGTGCTGGCCATCGAGAATTCCGCGGACGATGCCGTGCCGCAGCCGCACACCCGCATCCTGTTCGATGCCACCGCAAGCAAGGACAAGACGATGCATGTCATCCGCGGAGCAACCCATTATTACCAGGGGCAGCCGGATCACCTGCAGGAGGCGGTCGACACCTGCATGGGCTGGATGCAGCAGCGGGGGCTGCTCGATTGATGGCGGGAAGGGGCGTTAAAATCGATTGCTAGGATGTCAGCATTCATCGAAATTAAATCCGATACACGGACACCTTAGATATAACGTGTCAGGATATCAAAAGCCGGATCGGCGCCGGCCGGCGATGCATGGCGCGGCTCAGGGGGCGAGGCGCTCGATGATCCAGCGCGCGCCCGGCGCGGGCGCCACGCCCGCCGAAGCACCGCGGTAACGCACGCGGTCATGCAGCCGGCTGGCGCGGCCCTGCCAAAATTCGAAGGCGTGGGGCACGACGCGATAGCCGCTCCAGTGAGGCGGCCTCGACGGGTCGTCGCCCAGCGTCTTCGCGAGCTCGGCCAGCTTCGATTCCAATGCCGAGCGCGCCGTCAGCACTTCGCTCTGCGGCGAGGCCCAGGCGCCGATGCGGGCGCCGATGGGCCGCGAGCGATAGTAGGCGTCGGCATCCGACGCGCTCACGGCCTCCACCCGGCCTTCGATGCGCACCTGGCGCTCGAGCTCGGCCCAGAAGAACAGCACCGCCGCGCGCGGGTTGGCGGCGAGCTCGCGGCCCTTGCGGCTCAGCGTGTTGGTGTAGAACACGAAGCCGCGCGCATCGAACCCTTTCAGCAGCACCATGCGCGAAGCGGGCGCGCCGTCGGCGTCCACGCTGGACAGGCACATGGCGTTGGGCCCGGGCAGCTCGGCTTTCACCGCGGCCTCGAACCATGCCCCGAACTGGGTGAAGGGATCGTGCGCGACCTCGCTCTCGTCGAGCGTGGCGCGCATGTATTCGGAGCGGATGCCGGCGATGTCCATGGTCCGAATTCTACCGCGCTGCGCCGGGTATCCCGGCTGCCGATCGTAAAATGAGGGTCGTACAATGGGCCGCTGCCTTCAAACGCGCCGGAGATCCTGATGAGCGATGTGATCGATTACGAGCACGGCATTTCCGCCGTCGACTCGGGCTACATGCGGCCCATGATGGACGCCATCCACCTGGTCGTCGAGGCGGGTCGGGCGGCCGTCATCGACACCGGCACCAACGATTCGGTGCCGCGGGTGCTCGCGGCGCTGGCGCAAAAGGGCCTCGCGCCCGCGGCGGTGGACTACGTCATGCTCACGCACGTGCACCTCGATCATGCCGGCGGCGCAAGCGCGCTGATGCGCCTATTCCCGAACGCGCGGCTCACGGTGCACCCGCGCGGGGCGCGCCACATGGCCGACCCGTCCAAGCTCATCGCCGGCACCATCGAGGTGTATGGCGAGGCCGAGATGCGCCGCATGTACGGCGACATCCTGCCCATCGCGCCCGAGCGCATCATCGAGACGCCCGACGGGGCCAGCGTCCGGCTCGCAGGCCGCTTGTTCGTGTTCCACGATGTGGCAGGACACGCTCGCCACCACGTGGCCATCCAGGACCTCAAGTCCGGGCATGTGTTTTCCGGCGACACCTTCGGCATGTCGTTCCGCGAACTGGATGAAGGCGGGCGGCAGTTCATTTTCCCGACCACCACGCCGCCGCAGTTCGACCCGGATGCGTTTCACCGCTCCACCGATCGCATCGCCGGCCTGAATCCGGACGCCGTGTACGTCACGCATTACAGCCAGGTCAGGGATGTGCAGGCCAAGGCCGCGATCCTGCACCGGCAGCTCGATGCCATGGTGGCGCTGGCGCTATCGCTGGAGGACGCGGGCAGCGACCGTCACCAGCGCCTGGTGGCGGGCGTGAACGACCTCATCGTTGCCGAGGCGGCGCGCGCCGGGTTCTCGCACACCCGCGAGCAGGTGCTGGCGGCTTACTCCTCGGACGGCGAACTGAACGCCCAGGGGCTGGGGGTGTGGCTCGACACGCGCAGCAAGAACTGATTGCAAACTTGATTTTGCAACCGGTTCTTATTGAAATGAACTCCAGGCCGCTGGGGTAAATCCGGTTCAGGCGGTGTTGCCGCGAGCGCGTTTTTTCCGCGCGCCGCCGATGTCCCGTTCGCGCGCGAGTAGTTCGCGCTTGCGCTCTGTGCCCCAGCGATAGCCGCGCAGGGTGCCGTCGCTGCCGATGACGCGGTGGCAGGGAACGGCCAGCGCCACCGGATTGCGGGCGATGGCGCTGGCAACGGCGCGCGTGGCGCGCGGTTCGCCCAGGCGCGCCGCCAGTTGCGCATAACTCACCGTTTCTCCCGGCGCGATGGCGCGCAAGGCCTGCCACACGCGCTGCTGGAAGGCGGTGCCGGCCAGGTCGAGCGGCAGGTTCAGTGGTCGGGATGGCTTTGACACGAAGGCCACGATGCGCGCCGCCCAGCGCACGAGCGCCGGGTCTGCGGGTTCGAGGTTGGCGGCGCTGAAACGTTCTCTGAGCAGCGCAGCCAGTTCGCCGCGGCTCGCGCCGAACTCCACCGCGCACAATCCGCGCGATGTCGCCGCGGCGAGCAGCCAACCGAGTTCGGTCCTGACGATGGCATGGCGAATGCGGATGCCCGGCGCCCCGGCGCGGTAAAGGGCCGGTGTCATGCCGAGCAGGTCGCCGCTGCGCTCGTAGACGCGACTGGGGGATCCATAGCCCGCGCCGTAGATGGCGTCATCCACGCCGTCGCCCTTGGCCAGCGCTTGCTGCAGCCGGCGCGCGCGCTCGGCGGCGTGGAATTCGCGCGGCGACACGCCGACGAGGCGCTTGAAGATGCGCAGGAAATGGAACTTCGACAGGCCGGCATCGCGCGCCAGGGTATCCAGCAGGGGCGGGCGTTCGCAGGCGACGATGGTGCGGCAGGCAGAGCGGATGGCGCCGGCGTGCGGCTCCGCCGGCGTCACCGTGTCGGGAGATGCGGTGGCCGTTTGCGGGCGCTTGCCGGTGCGCGGGGTGGTCATGGTGGGAGTGGGCATGCGGCGCAGTTTAGACGGTGCAATCGGTCCTCACCATCCGCAGATTGCTATTGTGCGCGATGCGCCTTCAACGCGACGGGCCGGCCGCCTCTTCGCTCGCGCCGCGCCTGCGTGCATGCACGTGCGTCCATTGCCGGCGTGTCGCAACGCCCGTCACCAGCAGCACGCCGGCCGTGACGATGAACACCGGACCAAGACCCGCGGCGGTGCCGAGGGCGCCGGCGATGAGGGGCAGGAAAGTCTGGCTGGCGCTCACCAGCGACACGCGCAGGCCGAAGGCTTCGGCGGCCCGCTCGGGCGGCGCGGTTTCGAACAGCAGCGCGATCGACACCGGCAATTGCACGCCCAGCGCCACCCCGAGCACGAGCATGAGCGGCGCCAGGGTCGCCATGCTGGTCGCGGCGGGGACGCCGAGGTAGGCGATGCCCGCCATGGCCAGCGAGAGCAGCAGCACCTGCCACGGGGTGAACAGGCGGAACACCTGCGGCAGCAGCAGGCGCACCATGAACATGCCGGTGGTGAACACGCCGAACAGCATGCCGATGCGGGAGGCGGAAAAGCCCAGGCGCGCGGCGTATACCGGCATCAGGATGTTGAACACATCCCAGCCGGCGCTGAGGGCCGTGAGCACGATGTAGGTGTGCCGCAGTTGCACGTCGCGAAACAACTCCAGCGCATTGCGGCGCTGTGCCGGGCCCGCGGTTTTTTGCGGCGCGGCCGCTGGGAGGACAAGGCCCCCCAGCGTGAGCGCGGCGACCGCGGCCAGCGGCAACAGCGCAAAGCCGAGGAAGGTTGCCGCGTGGCCGACACCATCGATGGCAAAGCCGGCCGCGACCGGCCCGACAAAGCTGGTGAAGCCGAAGCCGACCGACAGTTGCACCACCGCCTTGCGCGCCGCGTCCGGCGTGCCCATGCGGTTCAGCGCCTGCATGGAGCAGATATAGAACGTGTTGTAACTCGCCCCCACCAGCGTGCTGACGATGAACAGCGCCGCCAGGTCGCGCCAGATGAATGCCAGCGACCCGCCGAGGGCCATGATCACGGCACCGGCCAGCATGGGCCTGCGCGCCCCGTGGCGATCGGCCAGCCGGCCCACGCCGACCGAGCTGACCATTCCCATGACCGCGAACAGCGCGCCGAGCACCCCGATCACGGCCGGCGAGGCATGCATGTGGATGGCGTACAAGGAGGTCGCGAATCGCATGCCGACGAACGACACATGGGTGAGCGCGGTCAGCATCACCAGCCAGAGCATGGGCGTCATGGCTGGGAGGACTGTGTTGAAAAAGGGGGGCACGGCCCCCCTTGACCCCCTACTTCGGGGGCTGTTGAAAAACGCTTCCCTCTGATGAGAGGCACGGAAATTGGCGAGTTTCGCATTGGGGAAGCGTTTTTCAACAGACTGTCAGGATTTGCCCTGTGCCTTGCCATGCCGGTCGGCATGCCACAGGGCGCGCGACGACCATGCGGTGCCGAGCATCCCGGCGGCGAGGGCCAGGAATACCGGCACCAATCCGAACGCTGCGCCGATGCTGCCGGCAAGCAGCGGCAATGCCGACTGCGACACATTGTTGATCAGGGTGCGCAGTCCCATGGCTTCGCCGGCCTCGTGCGCCGGCGCATGTTCGTAGACCAGCGCGTTCATCATCGGGCCGGCCACGCCTTGTCCGAGGCCGATGACGGCACTGAAAGACACCAGCCATCCGAATTGAGACACCTGCGAGAAGCCGATGTAACCGGCGCCGATCAGGCTCATGCCGCCGATCAGGAGCTGCCAGGGCGTCGCCCTGCGCAGTATCTGCGGCATGAAGATCCGGCTGATTACCAGCATCACGGCAGCGGAGCCGGCGATCAGTCCGATGTCGGAGGCGCTCAATCCCAAATTCGTGCCGTGGATGGGCAGCAGGAAACCGAAGCCCATCCACGCCGCTTCGAGCAGGCCGCAGGAGACGTAGAGGCGCGACAGGTAGGGCGCGCGCAACAGGCCCAGGGTGCCGCTGCGTTTCGGCGCGGGCGTTCTGCCGGCGCCGCCGCCCCCGGGGGCGGCATGGACTGGCGGCCATGGCAGCTGGTCGGTCCACACGAAGAGGTACGACAGCACCGGCACCAGCGCGAAGATCATGAAGGTGGCGGTGAAGCCGGCATGGTCGATGGCAAAGCCCGCGGCCACCGGCGCAGCAAGGTTGGAGAAGGAGAACCCCAGCCCGAGCATGCCGAATGCGGCGGGGCGCTCGCCGGGCGGGCCGAGTTCGCCGGCCAGCCGCTGGAAGGCGAGCACCATGGTGTTGTGCGCAAGGCCGGCGATGACCGCGATCGCGAACAGCGCCGGCAGGTCGCGCCACACGGCGCCGACCCCCACCGTCAGCGCCAGCACGCCGGTGCTCCACAGCAACGGCTGCTTGGCCCCGCGGCGATCGATCAGGCGGCCGGTGTGCACCGACGCGAATGCGGCGACGATGGCGAACATGGCGGCAAGAAAACCGATTAGCGCCGCCGAATACGATTCGCGGGCGGCAAACAACAGCACGGTGAACCGGGATGCCATGAATCCGGTGCTCGAGAGCGACACCAGGATCACCAGCTTGTAGAGCGGGCTCATGCGGCGGCCCCGGTGCGCGGGTGAAGCCATTGCTGCCGGTTGAACCAGGCGCCGCCCAGCAGGGCCGAGCCCTCGATCCAGTAGACGATGGCGATGCCGAATGCAGCACCCAGAGCGCCGCATGCGAGCGGCAGGCTTGCGGCGCTCGCCATGGACAGCGACAGCCGCAGGCCGATGACCTCGCCGGCGCGCTCGGGCGGCGCGGCATCGAACGCCAGCGATATGGTGATGGGCAGTGCGACGCCCATGCCCATGCCGGCGCAGAACGCCACCGTGATCAAGGTTGCAAGGTTGCCAAGGAACGGATAGGCGATGAAGCTCGCCCCGCTCAGGGCGAGCGCCATGATCAGGATCTGCCAAGGGGAGAAGCGTCGCAGCAGCTGCGACGTGACGGCTCGAATGAAAAGCGACCCGCCGGCGAAAGTCCCGGACAACAGGCCGATCTGCGAGGCCGAGAAATGCAACTGCGAACCGTAAAGCGGAACGAGGAACATGAACACGTCCCAGGCGCCGTTGATGAGCACGGTGGTGATGAATATCCGGCGCAATGCCGGTTCGGCCAGCAACGCGAAGGCGCTGCCGCGGTGGCTAGCCGCGGACTCCGCCGCCATCGCCGGGCCGGGGATCTTCAGGATGCCCGTGGCAATGCAGCCGAGCGGGATGAGGACGAGCAGCGCAGACGCGATGAACGTCGGCAGGTACCCGACGTGTTCGATGCTGAATCCCCCGAAGAGCGGGGCCGCGATGGACGCGGCCGAGTATCCGAGCCCGAGCAGGCTGTAGTTGGCGGCACGGTTCTCGACGGGGCCGACCCGACCGATGGCCTGCTGCGCCCCCACG
>CANJXQ010000143.1 GCA_947478805.1 Betaproteobacteria bacterium
AAAATCAACCCCCTTCGATGCGGGAATAGCTCAGTTGGTAGAGCGCAACCTTGCCAAGGTTGAGGTCGGGAGTTCGAGACTCCTTTCCCGCTCCAGATTCTTACAGAGGAACAATGCGAGTGCGTTGTTCCTCTTTTGATTTCCCGAATACGCTGTCACTGTTCGGTGGCGGGCTCTAATTGTCCGAAGCCTAGGCAAGCCAACGAAGTGACCGCGGGTATCGGCAGATGGTCAGGGCGCGGTAGCAAAGCGGTTATGCAGAGGCCTGCAAAGCCTTTTAGGGCGGTTCGACTCCGCCCCGCGCCTCCAGATTTTTCCCTCGAGTTGAGCGCTTTCCGCGGTTTTTTGGCGTGGCCACTCCTGCCTTCTCTACTGCAGGAGTCGTGGGAATGTCGGTGATCAACCGCGCCGCTTAAAAACATGGCGGCGACGCAGGCCCTCAGGAAAGCATCAGTGACGCAGAGTCCTGCTCTAGTGTTCGCCTTTCGCCGCAACAATTTCGAGGTAGAGCGTCTCTACTTTTATGCGCGCCCAAGGCGTGCGGCGCAGAAATTTCAGGCTGGACGCAATACTTGGATCGTTACTGAAGCAGCGAATCGGTATCGCCTTGGCCATATTGTCCCAGCCTAGGCGTTCGACCAGTGCTTCGAGCAGTTGCTCCAGGGTGATGCCGTGCAACGGATTCGCGGGTTGCAGTTGGGTCAACTAACAGGCCTTGGTTGGTGCCCGGGACCGGAATCGAACCGGTACGACCTTTCGATCTTCGGATTTTAAGTCCGATGCGTCTACCAATTTCGCCACCCGGGCGGGGGGTGACCGAATTGTACCTTCCCGTAATCGCCGCGCGGCTCGATCACTGGGAGAGGAGAGTCAGCGCGGGCGTGATCGGCTCATGGTACTGCCGGCGGCCAAGAGACCGCCTGTCAACCAGCACACCGCGGCGAGCCCAAAGGCCGAGGCAAGTGATCCCATCAGGGCAGGTGCCAGTACCCGTATCAAGTTATTGAATGTCAGCCGCAGGCCCAGTGCCTCGCCTGGGTGGAACTTGCCGGAGTGGTTGAACAGCATGTTGGTCGTCACGGGCTGCCCACCCCCGAGGCTGAAGCCGAACAGGGCGGCGACGAGACCCAACGAAAGCGCTGTGGTTGTCAGCGGGATGAGCAGGAAACTCGCGGCAGAAAAAGCAAATGCGACGGCGAGCAGGCGCTCCTCGCCAAAGCGTGAGACTCCGCGCGGCGTGATGGTTTGCATGAGAAATGCGGATACGTAAATTGCGCTGACGACGCTGCCTATCGCGCCGGCCCCGAGCCCGATGCTATGGCCGTAAAGCGGCATGAGGAACGGAAACAGATCGAGCCCCAATTGAACACAGCCGCCAAGTAGAAGAAGGCGCAACAGAACTCTATCTGAGAGCAGATGTCTCACGGGAAGTCGTGGGCCGGTGCGACGTTCACCTTTCGGCAGGATGCTGCCGAAGATGAGCAACATCGCGGCCACGAGAACGGGGGGCATCGCCAACAGGAAGAATGTTGCCGAGAAGCCGAAATGTTCAATGGAAAAGCCGGTAAACAGGGGCCCGGTGAAATTGGTTAACGATCCAATCATGCTGTACCAGACGAAACTTCGGGCTCGTTTTTCCGGAGGGGCCAATGTACCCATCAGGGTGAGTGTAAGCACATGGTAAATCGCGTTCCATAGCCCGGACAAAGCCGCGGCAATATACACCGATGGAATCTCCGGATAGAAGTGTGGCGTCAGCATGCTCGCCAGGCCGCAGATGGCGCCAAAAAAGAGCAGCCAGCGAGTACCGAATCGATCCGCAAGCACGCCGACGGGCCAGGATACGAGAAGGGGGAAAATCCAGAGCAGCGCCGCTATCAGACCCACAGCGTAGGCTGGGGAGCCGAGGTGAAGCGCATACAGGGGCAGAGCCAGGCGCGAACCGTTGATCGGCACATAGATCAGGGCCGTCAGCAGCATCGTGAAGTAAAGGGGCTTTGGACTGTACACAGGCAAGGGCGCTTTGGTGCGGGCTAGGTTTGCTCCGGGCACGCCTCGGTTATCGTCCTTCAGCCATGGCTGATGACAACTTTGCCGATATGGGCGCGGCGCTCTAGATGCCGATAGGCTTCGGCCGCGCTCTCGAACGGAAATACGCGATCGATGACGGGGTGGAGCTGATGTAAGGATATCGCCCGCAGCATCGCTTCCAGGTCATTGCGGCTACCGGTTCCGATGCCATGAATGGTGATGTGGCGGCCAATGATTGAAACAAGCGAAATGTCGGGCGCTGTGGCCGATAGTCGGCTAAGGACACTGATGCGCGCTCCGTTGCGGACGCATTTCAACGTCCGCATCATGTCGCAGGCCACCTCGACCACGAGGTCTACGCCCCGGTCGTCGGTGAGCTTGCGAACCGGTATTTCCCAATTCGGCTCGGCCACGTAATCAACGACATCATCCGCTCCGAAACTCCGCAAATGGCCCAGTTTGGCGGCTGTGGAGGACGTGGCTATGACGCGTGCGCCAAACAGCTTGGCGAACTGCAGGGCGAAGATTGACACGCCTCCTGTCCCTTGCACCAGCACGGTCTCACCTGGCGCAAGAGGGGCGTAGGAGATCAGCGCGTTCCATGCGGCGAGGGCCGCGCAGGGGAGTGTGGCTGCTTCCTCGAAGGTCAGGTGCTCGGGTGCGCGGACCAAAGCGTCTTCATGCACGACGACGTACTCGGAAAGCATCCCGGCCACGCTGTTCAAATCCTGTCGCAGTAGGGGGGGGCGAGGACCGCCGATCCAATCCGGGTGAAATGCGGTGATGACGCGCTCGCCGGTCCGGAATCGATGTGCTCCGGTGCCAAGTGCTTCGACGGTACCTGCGCCGTCCGTCAATGGAACTGCGCCAACCGGGATCTTCCGAATGCCATACACAACGCCCAGATCTCGGGCGTTGAGGGAGTTCGCACGGATCCGGACAAGGGCCTCGCCGGGTCCTGGGGTTGGGACATCGCCTTCGCGCATGACCACGCCATTGATGCTTCCAGGGTGATCCAAGTGGTATGACTTCACAACTTCTCCCAGGATCCGACATGCCAACTGCAGTATCGATATACTTTGTACGTTACTGATTATTATCGATCATGACAAACGCGCTACTTTAGAATCACCGAAACAGCCCCGGATGCAGAAGGGGGTGGGGTGGGAAGTAGTCCCCCACCATGCTGAAATAGGCTCCAACGCACATGCAAGAAGTTCCGCCCCAAGTATGCAGGGCTATGGTAATCAATCAGATCGCTCTCGGGGCATTCTACTTGCGGGACCCCACATGCATCCAAGAATGTCGGGCTCGGATCGGCACACTGACCGGATTCTTTCTCTGCGGAGCTTCCCTGGCAGCGGCCTCTCGAGATCTCAGCGTTCAGTTCTTCATCTTGGGAAGTATCGGTGATGCGACGAGGGTGTATCTTTACCACGATGGTCCGCAATTCGAATACAGCTTTTGTTTGTCTGTCGGCGATTGCGCCTGCATTCAGTTTCAAGATTCAAACTAAGAGTTCACGCATGGGCCAGATTTCATGACCAAGCGTGAGATGCGGATCGTGCTCGCGTTGTGCGTTGCTGTTCTTCTTGGCGCGTACGCCTTCCTTGATATCGGGCAGTACCTGAGCTTGAGCTACTTCAAGTCCCAGCAACAGGTCCTCGCCGGCTATCGCGACGCTCATCCCTGGCAGGCAGGGGTTGCATACTTCGCGATCTACGTACTGATGGCAACTTTGGCGATACCCGGGGCCGCACTTTTGACCTTGGCGGGGGGGGCGGTGTTCGGCTTGTGGTGGGGCACCTTGCTGGTTTCATTTGCCTCAACGCTGGGCGCAACACTAGCTTTTCTAGGTTGCCGCTTCCTCTTCCGGGAGGCGGTCAATCACCGCTTTGGCCGCAGGTTGATAGCTGTCGAAGCTGGAATTCGCAAGGAGGGTGCTCTTTACCTGTTTGCCATGCGTCTGGTTCCGGTGTTTCCATTCTTCCTCGTGAACTTGCTGATGGGCTTGACGCCGGTGCGGGCCTGGACATTTTATTGGGTCAGTCAGTTGGGGATGCTGGCGGGGACGCTGGTGTATGTCAACGCCGGTACACAATTAGCAGAGATCGACTCGTTGTCCGGCTTGTTATCTCCGGCGCTTGTCGGATCATTTGTACTGCTGGGGGTGTTCCCGCTGTTCGCGCGCTGGGCGCTGGACAGTTTCGTCACTGGACGCATCTATTCGCGATGGTCGCGTCCGCGGCGCTTCGACCGCAATCTGATTGTGATCGGTGGTGGCTCAGGCGGACTGGTCAGCGCCTACATTGCCGCTGCGGTGAAGGCAAGGGTTACACTCATTGAGCAGCACAAAATGGGAGGTGACTGCCTCAACACGGGCTGTATCCCCTCCAAGGCGCTTATCAGGACGGCGCGTATCGTTGCGCAGTCTCGACGGGCCAGGGATTTCGGCCTGCGCTCTATCACGGTAGACATGGATTTCTCCGATGTGATGGAACGGGTGCAGCACGTCATTAAGTCCGTCGAACCTCACGACTCGGTCGAACGCTATACCTCGCTGGGGGTTGAATGCCTGGCGGGTACTGCACGCCTGAGATCGCCCTGGGAGGTTGAGGTAACTGCGTTGGATGGCAGCACTCAGGTGCTGACGGCGCGCTCCATCGTCATCGCCTCCGGAGCACGCCCCTTTGTGCCGGCAATTCCCGGCATCGGGACCGTGGATTGCCTGACGTCGGACACCGTCTGGAGCCTGCGACAATTGCCGGCACGCTTGGTGGTATTGGGCGGCGGACCCATTGGCTGCGAACTGGCGCAATGTTTTGCGAGATTGGGATCGAAGGTGACCCAAGTTGAGATACTGCCACGGCTCCTGATGCGTGAAGACCCTGACGTGTCCGCGCTGGTTGAGCGTAAGTTCGCCAGCGAAGGCGTAACGGTCCTCACTGGGCACAAGGCAGTGCGACTTGCCCGCGAGGGCGGTGACAAGTTCCTTTATGCGGAGTCACAAGGCGGCGTGACAGTGCGCGTCGCCTTTGATGCTGTCCTTTGTGCCCTGGGTCGCACCCCGAACGTGCGGGGCCTCGGTCTCGAAGAACTCGGCATCCCAGTCACTCCCACCGGCGCGATTGAGGTCAACGAGTATATGCAGACGCGGTACCCGAATATCCTTGCCTGCGGTGATGTCGCCGGTCCCTATCAGTTCACCCATATGGCGGCGCATACGGCCTGGTACGCATCAGTCAACGGTCTCTTTGGCAGCTTCAAGCGTTTCAAGGCGGACTTCTCCGTGGTTCCGTGGGCGACGTTCACCGATCCCGAAGTGGCACGCGTGGGGCTGAATGAGTCCGAGGCGAATGGCAAAGGTATCGCGGTTGAAGTCACGACCTTTGGCATCGATGACCTCGATCGCGCCATGGCAGACAGTGCCGCCGAAGGGTTTGTGAAGGTACTGACGCGACCGGGCAGCGACAAGGTTCTCGGGGCGACCATCGTCGGTGAGCACGCAGGGGAAATTATCGCCGAATTCGTTTCGGCCATGAAACACGGGATCGGATTGAATCGCGTCCTAGGGACCATCCATATCTACCCGACCTGGTCCGAAGCCAACAAGTATGCCGCCGGTGCCTGGAAACGCGCCCACGCGCCAGAGGGGGTCTTGCGTTGGATCAGGCGATTTCATAATTGGCGACGAGGGTGACCGAACTGCTTGATGTTAATTCGGCATCTTGATGCAAGATCGAAGGAGCATCGTGTCTGAAATTGATATTAATAATGGTTTGCTCAGGTCGCATGCTGCGCGTCCGCACGTATCCATTGTGATTCCAGTTCTCAATGAAGCCCAGCTGGTGATCCCGGCCTTGTCGGCACTGACGGACCTGCGTGCTCGCGGTTGCGAGATCATCTTGGTGGATGGCGGGAGCGACGACGACTCCTTCGGCGTTGCGACGCGATCGCAACTGGCCGACCGTGTGATGTCTAGCGGGCGGGGCAGGGCGAGACAGATGAATGAGGGGGCGCGTGCCGCCAGCGGAACGGTCCTGCTTTTTCTGCACGTGGATACGCGGCTGCCGGCCGACGCCGACCGGATCCTGCGGCAAGTGGTCGATACCGGCACGAGCGCTTGGGGGCGATTCGATGTTCATATTGAAGGCCGGAATCGGCTTCTTCCCGTTATAGCCTTCTGCATGAACCTGCGCTCGCGACTGACCGGAATTGCCACCGGTGATCAGGCGATGTTTGTTAGACGTGACCTTTTTGAGCGCGTTAGCGGGTTTCCATTGCTACCGCTCATGGAGGATATTGCCATGTCGCGTATCCTGAAGCGCATCGCGATGCCGTTATGCCTGTGGGTCAAAGTGACGACTTCGGGACGTCGCTGGGAGAAGGGGGGCGCATTGCGTACTATCTTGCTGATGTGGCGATTGCGGCTCGCCTATTTCTTGGGGATTTCAACCGAACGCCTGGCGCGCAGCTATGAGCGCCAAGGACGTTTCTAATCATGCCGGACGCACTGCGCATACTGGTGTTCGCCAAGGCCCCCGAACCAGGGCAAGTGAAGACGCGCCTTGCGAGGACGATTGGCGATGTTGCTGCTGCCTTTGTTTACCGCGCCATGACTCGACACTGTATCGATAACGCCGAAGCGGCGATACCGGGTGGTGTGGAGATCTGGTGCTCCCCGAATCATCGGCACCCATTCTTCACTGAGTGTGTTGCCGGCCGGTACATGGTTCTGCGGGACCAAGCATCCGGTGACCTTGGCACTCGCATGAGTCAGGCCTTTCAATACACGTTGAGGAGATCGGCGTCAGCGCTATTGCTGGGCACCGATGTGCCCTCCATCGATGCGGATGACCTGCGGGTAGCGGCGGTAGTGCTTGCAGCGGGAAAGGATGCGGTCATATGCCCGACGGAAGATGGAGGCTATGGCCTGATTGGTCTGCGCAGGCACGACGAGCGAATTTTTCGCGATATCGCCTGGGGGACAAACCAAGTCATGGCGCAGACCCGGGCTCGATTCTCGGCGTTGTCCTGGGATTGGCAGGAGTTGCCGCAGCGGTGGGATGTCGATGAGCCCCAGGATCTATTGCGCCTGGCAGATTTACCGGGATTCGCCGCGGTCGTCGATTCAGTGACCGGATCGTTCGCAGTGCGATAGCAGCGGAGCGAGCACGGACAGGCATGTTCGATACGCCTAGACAGTGCGCCGCTTGACGACCTCTTCCAGATTGGTGCTGGGCTCTCTGGCTACGCGTCCCTTGCGCAGTCGATAGACCGGGTCATTCTTGTCCTTGCTGCCAAAGCGGAATCGGTCGGGACCTCCGAGGAGTTCCAACACTTCGTCAACCTTGTTCCAGTCATCGGTCAGTACCCGCTCGGCAATCTTCCAGCATCCATTTCGCCGCTCGAAGCGATCGACATAGCGTGCCCCACGTACGCGTACATAGCGTTTTCCGTCGCGTTCAAAATCCTTGAATGCCTGGAAATAGGATTCGGACCAGGCCACGTCTCCCTCGATTTCAATCAATTGATTCCCCAGGAAATGCATCCCGGCGAGCGGCGTCTTTTTCACCAGTTTGACGATGTGATCGGGTGCATCCAGCGCGCTGGCGACCCAGTCACCATGATCGTCAATCGCATCCGGGTGGTAGCACGCTGCGATCATGTCTCGATCGCAGCGATCCACACCGCGGCAGTAGCGCAAAAGCACTTCGTGGATCTCCTGCTTGTCCAGCAATTCCCGCAACCGCGCTTCCAGTGTCGAGTCAATCATGGGTCCTCCATGCAGTTCACAATAAGATGAGTCGAATGATATCGGCAGTTGTCGCATCTCACACGTGGCCGATGGGCCGTTGGCACCCGGTTTGACCCACGCAGCTTGCAAAGGGTGGAGCGTCCCCCATTTCAATGCAATCACCTGTCCGAAGCGATGATTCTGGGGGCCGTAAAGCCCTCAGCATGCTGTAAGATTGGCGCAACTGGTGACCACACATGATCGTATTCGAACTCATTTGCCCAAAGCAGCATCGTTTTGAAGGATGGTTCTCGTCCGCAGACGATTTTGACACCCAGCAGGGGAGGGGCATGCTTAGTTGCCCCAGTTGCGGGCATGCGGAGATCAAGAAGCTGCTGACCGCGAAGATCCGCAAGTCTGACTCGGATTCGGCGGCTCGTCCTGCCCAGCTGCCTGTGCCATCGCAGTCCGACAAGCAAATGCCGGTAGCGACCATGCCGCAGGTCACGCTGAACCAGTTGATTGACTACGTCATGGCCAATACCGACGACGTTGGCAAGGAGTTCGCCTCGGAGGCGAGAAAAATTTTCCGCGAGGAAGTCCCGCATCGAAATATTCGTGGCGTGGCCTCGCGAGAAGAGACAGAGGCGCTGATCGACGAGGGAGTTCCAGTGATGCCACTGCCGGTGCCGCCGAAAGGTGATTGGCATTGACAGGCCGCAGGGGCTCAGTCACTCATTGCTAAAGGGGCCCATTCAGCGGGCCCTTTTTTCTTTCATGCAGGCGTTCGTAACTTTCGCAACGCCGGTTTGAGGTGGCGGATCCACTGCAGGGTCAGCTTTTCTTGCAGCGAGTTCTGGCGCAGACGGTCCGAGAGCGCCGGAAAATCCACTTGGTCAAGCGCCTGATCCTGGTTGAAGCAGGAAAACACATAACTCAGTTTGCCCGTCCGGGGGTCGCGCTGGGGCTGCAGGCATTGGGCACAGATTTCTTTCAGCATGCACTGCATGGGTGAATTTATCGATCCCAAGGCTACATGGCCAGGCTTGAGGTGGGGCTTTAGCAAGTCGTGGCGCGCGAGAGCGACTGCCGACATCATGCGGTCGGATCCGATGGCGATAATGCGATCGGCATCCTCCAGGCGCAATGCCGGCGTGCCCAGATTTCCGTCTGCATAGGCGTGCATGGCCTGGACGATGTTGCCCACAAAGCTGCGATCCTGTGCCCGCCGGGGTTGGAACCCCGGCGACTCGTCGCAGCACCAGACGATGACGTCGGCTGCAGCCTCGATCTCGGCGACCTTGTATCGATCGATGACCTTCTTGTAGCCGGCAAAGTACAGCACCTTCGAGCCGGCAGCGCGGAATGCCTGTCCGATGGAGAAAAGGACTGCGTTGCCAAGGCCCCCGCCCACCAGGGCGACAGTTTCATTGGGAACAATGTGGGTTGGGGCGCCAGTGGGGCCCATCAGGATGACCCGCTCACCCGGCATGAGCGTCGCGCACAGGTCGGAGGAACCGCCCATCTCAAGCACTATGACCGACACCAGCCCCTTGTCGGCATCTACCCAGGCGCCAGTGAGTGCGAGTCCCTCCATCTGCATGCGCGTGGCCTCGTCGGCGCTGCCAACTACGGGGGAAAGGACTTCATAGTTCTGAAGGCGGTAGAACTGCCCGGGCTGGAATTTGCGAGCAGCCAGCGGCGCGTGCAGCACGACCTCGATGATGGTCGGCGTGAGTCGCTCAACGCGCTCAACTGTCGCAAGCAGGTCGTGGGACAAGCTGTCAAAAAATGCACCGGGCGCAGTCGCATTGGTTGGCGAATGCTGGGCGAGAACGCGGGATACCACCGGATAGCCCTGGCGTGCCGATCCCATGGCCTTTACGACGTTGCCAAAATAAGATGGATGCAAATCACCGAAGAAGCTGATGAATCTTCCATCCTCCAAGCGCGACAACAGGACGTCTGGGCGTCCGGGCTTTGAGGTGGAAAATTCCGGCTTGATCGGATTGCCTTTCTCGTCGCAGGCACGGAAATACTTGCCGTCAAGCGCGAAGTGGCCGGAATCTTCCCGGGCCAGTACCGTGTTTGGCTGAGTTCCGGCCGCAACGAAAATCGTGTGCGCCGGCAGGCGATGAAGGCCGGCCTCTTCCGAAGTACCCGCTGCGCCAGGATCCGCCTTTCGGAACTCGATACCGCGCACCGCACCATAGTCATCGAGGTCAATGGCGTGCGGTGTGAGGCCTTCGGCAAAGACTATCCCTTCCTCGAGCGCCTTTTCGACCTCCTCGTGGTTGAGCGTGTAAGAGGGGCTGTCCAGCAGTCTGCGACGGTAGGCAACGGTCACGCCGCCCCACTTTTGCAGCATCTCGATAAAGCGCGTCTCGCGGCCCTCGGTGTTCGCTTCGAGGCGCTCCTTTCGAATGGCGCGGGCATGCGACAGGAACTCCTCTGCGATTTCGCGCTCCTCGTCGGACCAGCTGGCTCGGACTTCATCTTCGCTGGACTGATTCGACAAGGCTTCATAGCGCATGAGGAATTTGTCTACTTGCACCACGTAGTACGCAAGGGACTCGGTGGCGGCGTCGATGGCCGTCAACCCGCCACCGATGACCACCACCGGTAAGCGCAGTTGCATGTTCGCAATGGAGTCTGCCTT
>CANJXQ010000144.1 GCA_947478805.1 Betaproteobacteria bacterium
GGCTCTCTTGACCCTGGCCAATATGGTGCTGATTAGCCACCTGCCCTCAGTCGGCGAACTTTGTGGGCCGCTTTTGAAGAAAAGCCTGCACCGCTTCGTTGTGGTCTTCGGTCTTATGGGAGATCGCCTGAAACACGGCGGAGAGCTCCAATAGCGTGTCGAGCCGCGATGTCATGGCTTCCCGCATGAGGCGCTTGGTCAATCGCACGGCGTGGGGGGCGTTGGCGGCTATACGCGATGCGAGCGCATTGGCGCTTGCCAGCAATTCGCCATGGGGAACCACGCGCGACACGAGGTTCCAGGCCAGCGCCTGTTGTGCGTCGATCACGTCGCCCGTATAGGAGAGCTCGGCTGCACGCGACATGCCGATGATGCGCGGCAGCAGCCAGGCACCCCCGTCGCCGGGAATGATACCGAGCTTGACGAAACTCTCGGCGAACACGGCTTTCTCCGAAGCGATGCGGATGTCGCACATGCAGGCGAGGTCCAGCCCCGCGCCTATGGCGTGGCCGTTGACGGCGGCGACGACCGGCACTTCGAGATTGAATAGCCCCAGCGTCAACCGCTGGATGCCCCGACGATAGTCGTGACGGATGTCAAGCTGGTTGACTTCCGGGGTGAACTGGCGCGCCATTTCCTTGATGTCGCCACCCGCCGAGAACGAAGGGCCGTTTCCCGTGAGGATGACGGCGCGCACGCTGCGGTCATCGTGGATGCGGTCGATCGCGACCAGGAACTCGGCAACGGCCGAGTTGCCCGTCAGCGGATTACGCCGCTCGGGTTGGTTCATCGTCAGCGTGACGATATGGTCTAGTTGTTCGTACAGCAGAAAGTCGGGCATGGGCGGATTCCTTGGTCGCGGGGGAGGGGTTGAAGGCGTGGAGGCTAAGGGCCAACCCCGCACGTGTCCAATATTAAATCGCTATTCGGTCATACTGGATGCCTATGGCTCATCGGCAATTAGATATTATGCAGGGCCGGCGGGCTGCCGTAACCTTGCGACACCCGGCTCCAGAGCCAGCACTTCAAGAAGAACCGTGACCGACCTGCTCGACAACTTTCGCCTCGCGACACTGCCTGCGGACAAGGACGGATTTCGCGCCGAAGTCAAATCCTTCCTCACCGAACAATTGATGGACATGCCTGCGGATCAGCGGGTGCGTTCCTGGCTGGCTTTCGATGCGGCCTTCAGCCGGCGACTCGCACAACGCGGCTGGGTCGGCGTGACGCTGCCCGCGCGTTACGGCGGGGCGGAGCTCGACGCGTACTCCCGCTTCGTGCTTGTCGAAGAACTGCTCGCAGTGGGTGCGCCGGTGGGCGCGCACTGGATCGCGGATCGCCAGAGCGGCCCGCTGATCCTGAAGTACGGTACCGAGGAGCAGAAGCAGTTCTACTTGCCGAAGATATGCCGCGCCGAGGCATTCTTCGGGATCGGTATGAGCGAACCCAATGCAGGTTCCGACCTTGCCTCGGTCGGCACAAGCGTTCGTCGCGTGGACGGTCGCTGGCGCCTGAATGGCCGCAAGATATGGACCACGAATGGCCACCAGTGCCACTATGCTATCGCGCTGGTGCGCACTTCGGGCACGACGGCGGACCGGAGCAAGGGGTTGTCGCAGTTCGTTGTCAATCTTGCATTGCCCGGCGTCACGGTACGGCCCATCACCGATCTGTCGGGGGATGCGCACTTTTCCGAGATGTTCTTCGACGATGTTGCGTTGGAAGATGACGCACTGATCGGCACCGAGGGGCAAGGATGGGAGCAGGTTACCGCCGAACTGGCTTTCGAGCGTAGTGGCCCGGAGCGCGTTTACTCCAGCATCGTATTGCTGGATCGCTGGATCGAATGGCTGCGGGCCAGCGGCAAGGCCCGGGATCATGTCGCGACACTGGGCCGCTTCGTCGCGCATCTCGCAACCTTGCGTCACATGGCGATCACCACCACCAGCAAGCTCGTTCTTGGTGAAAGCCCGGTGGTCGAAGCCGCATTGGTCAAGGATATCGCGACCGAGTTCGAGCAGAGTATCCCCGCCATCATCGAAGGTGCGCTGGGCGACGACTCCGGCCTTGCCATCGATCCGCAGTTGTACCGGGCGCTCGCCTACGTCAGCCAGATGGCACCGACCTTCTCGTTGCGCGGCGGCACGCGAGAGATCCTTCGCGGCATGATCGCGCGTGGCCTCGGCCTGCGCTGAAAACCGGAGCCTCAACCATGTTTGCAGACGCATTCGAATCCGTCCTCAAGGACCATTGCACCTCGGCCGTGGTGCGTGCCATCGAAGCAGGGCACGCAGTGACGCCGCTGATTGCCGCGATCGCCGACAGCGGATTTCTCGAACTGCTAGCCGAAGAGTCCGATGGTGGCGCCGGGATTGCGATGCACGAGTTCTATCCGGTGGCCGCATTGTGCGGTGCCTACGCAGTGCCACTGCCCGTTGCCCAGACCATGGCGGCGCGTTTGCTGATCAAGCGGCACGAGACGTTGCCGGCAGGCATGATCACCTTCTCGACGACGCCGTTGCAACAGATCGGGAATGAAATCGTCTGCGCGCGGGTGCCGTTCGCCATGGTTTCCGACCACATAGTGGTGGCGCGCGACGGCGCCTTGTGGACGCTGCCCTTGGCCTGTGCCACGCGCGAACCAACCGGGGTGCACGGTGGGCTGAGCGCCACCCTGCGCTGGTCCCAGTGCAACGAATGCAGGTTTCCGTCGGATCTTGCCGGCAGCCTGCTTCCTCTCGCGGCGCTGCTACATGCGGCCATGCTGGCCGGTGCCATGAAAAGGGCCTTCGACATGACGCTGCAATACGGCAATGATCGCGTCCAGTTTGGAAAATCTATTGGCAAGTTCCAGTCCATACAGCACCAGCTCAGCGTGATGGCCGAACACGTCGCCGCCTCGAGTATCGCGGCAGAGGCGGGCTTCCAGTGTGGCCGCAGCATCCCGTCGCTGTCAGTGAGCGCCGTGGCCAAGTCGCGCACGAGCGAAGCGGCGCAACTGGTGGCCTCTCTTGCGCACGCCATCCACGGCGCTATCGGCATAACCGCTGAATATGACTTGCAGCTCTATACGCGGCGTCTGCACGAATGGCGCATGACGCACGGCTCGGAAGCACACTGGAACCGCCTGCTGGGGCAAGCCCTGCTGGACAGCCGCGAGCCATTGATTGCCGATTTCGTCCGGCATATCGCCGCCTGAGGCTAAGACCTAAGCATATGCCATCCGATACCGATTCCGTCTTGCCGCCCGAACAGGAATATATGCGCCTTCTCTCCGAAGGGCGATTCATGCGCCGGCGCAGCCATTGAAGCGGCCGCCGGATGTTCTATACACGCATCGCTGAGCCGCTGACAGGCGCCCAGGACCTTGAATGGGCGAAGCATCGGGTCTGGGCACCGTAGTCGAGGCCAAGGCTGCCATGGGCTTCGGGCTTGTGTATGCCCAACTGCCGAGGCCACCGAACTTCTTCATGACCTCGTGGGCCGGGTAAAGGCCCTCGGCCTGCCATCGGTCGACGTTAAGATTGATTTCCGTCTCGATTAGCTTGCGCGTGGCGCGCTGGACGTCGAGGTGCTGTTCGCTGTAGATACTCATGGGCGGCAGAGGCTTTAACGCTTGAAATTTACAGGGCGTAGTCGGGATGGCGCTTCTGGATGTCGGCCAACTCGCACTTGAAGTTCAGTCAGCCGATATAGTCGGTTCCAAAATTCTTTTGCGTGTACTCGCCGTTTTCGTACGAGAACGCTATCGGCCGCGTCGTCGATGCTGTCGCGGTTAGCCTTGAGCAGGCCGTGGTTCTGGTGGATGGCGGCCATCCGGTGTCGGAAGGCCATCCGCCACCGGATGGCCCGAGCCCTTGGCAACGGGCACCTCACTTGCGCCGTCGGTGGGCACTTCATGGTCGCCATAAAAGAAGGAGGCCGGCGTCTTGGCAGATCGGCTCCAGCCTGGGGCCCATCGAGGACCGGGCGCCACCATGGGCCGTGTTCGTATAGCAGGAGGGATTATGTCGGGATTATGTTCGCGGATCGCCGAATACAGCACGTAGCGGGGCTCCTTGACGGCGTAGTCGCCTTCGACGATGCGGCATTGCGGGTCGACCAAGGCCAGCATCCACACTCCCACCGAGCCAACGGGAATGCAGACCGGGTTGGTCCAGAACAGGCGGAAATGTTCGGGGTCACGGACGGTCAGGTGTCCGCAGAAGCCGATGCCGAAGCCCTTGTCCGCAAACAGCCGGCAAGGGGCGGCTGGGCGCTCCTTGCGGAGTCGCCGCTCTCCCTCACATGCGCGAATGTCGGCCGGTGCGGGAATATCAGTCCATCTTGTTGCGGGTCGTAGACCGAGATGGGCTCGATTTGGTACATCAGGTGTTTGTATCTTGTGCTGATGCGATCCGCAGTTTATGAACAGGCCGGGGTTTTGATTAGCTGTTCATTCTTATGCGGCGGCAGGCTCCTTCCGGTCTCGATGCCATCGATTTTGCGCATAGTGAGCATCGATGCAATGCATTTGTTCCGCGAAACAGGGTTTCCTAGAATCGGCCACTTAAGGATGGGCAGGCGCTCATCGAGGTACATGCATGCGGATCCACAATATCTTCGCCGATGCCGACGGAGTTTCACATTTCAGGGACCTTGAGATAGAGTGGGCCGAGGTCGTTCGTTCCAGCCAGCGCTCCAAGGTCTATCCCGTGACCGGTATGGTCTTCCGGCAGAACGAGGCGGGTCATTCCCTTGATTGGCATCGGGCTCCGCGCAGACAATTCGTCGTCAACCTCGATGCCGGCGTGAAGATCACCGTCGGTGACGGTGAAACCCGCGAGATCAATGCGGGGGAAGTGATCCTGGCCGAGGACCTCACCGGTCGCGGGCATGTGTCCCAGGCGATCGGCAATTCGCTGCGCCACACCATCCTGATTTTTTGCGATTGAGCTGCGCCGCGGAAAACGTCTTACACCGGCGCTGCTCCTGCGTCGCAGGACCGGCATGGCGAAGCCCGCGCGGTCACGGATTTACCACGAAGAGATAAGGACCATCATGAATACCTTCAAGCAGGGACCGAGCCGGCGCAACGTGCTGGCGGCCGCTGCGGCTGCGGCCACGGCGCCGCTCGCGGCATGGGCGCAATCGGCGGACAGCTTTCCCGCGCGACCGATCACCTTCATCGTGGCCTTTCCTGCCGGCAGCGGCTCGGACGGCATCGCGCGGCAGTTCGCGACGAAGGCCTCGCAGATCCTGGGCGTGCCCGTCGTCGTGGAGAACCGCCCGGGCGCTGCGGCCATGCTGGCGACGCGGCAGGTGGCTAGGATGAAGCCGGGCGATGGCTATACCTTCTTCCTCGGCAACAACGGCATGTGGCTGGTACAGCCGGCGGTCGAGCGCAATCTGGGCTACTCGCTCGACGACTTCGCGCACCTGATGATGGTGGGTGAAATGCCCTTCGTGCTGCTGACGCGGCCGGACCGCGGCTGGGCCAATTTAGCCGACATGGTGGCCGAAGCCAAGCGCCGGCCCGGCGCCATCGCCTACGGCTCGACGGGCGTGGGCGGCACGCAACATCTGGTGATGGAGCAGTTGGCGAAGGTCGCCGGCATCCGGCTGAACCACATTCCCTACAAGGGCCCCCCGCAGGCTCAGACCGACATCCTGGGCGGGCATATTGACCTGCTGTTCGACAGCACCTCCAGCGGCGTAGCCACGGTGCGCTCGGGCCGACTGATTCCGCTATGCGTGTCGTCGCGCCAGCGGATGGAGCAGTTGCCCAATGTGGCAACCGTGGCCGAGCAGGGCTATCCCAACTTTTCGCTGTACGGCTGGTGGAGCCTGGAGACCCCCGCGGGTGTGCCCCCCGCGATCCTAGATAAGCTGTCCAAGGCTTTTGCGACCGCCCTGGACAGCAAGGAGATGAAGAGCTATTTCTACGACAACGGCATTCTGCCGACGCCGACTACGCGCGATTACCTGATGGGCCGCATGGCCAGCGAAGGGCCGATGTTCGCGACCCTGATCAAGGATCTAAACATCAAGGCGGACTCCTGAGCCAGCAGACTGCGCAGCCTGCTGGACGTGCCCGCCCGCAGCGATGCCTAGACGACATCCAGTTCGTGCACGCCCGACTGCCGCATCTTACGCGGATGCGGGCCGTCGTAGGGAGTCGCGCGGTGCATGGTGCGGCTGTTGTCCCAGATCAGCAGGTCGTGCGGCGTCCAGTCGTAGGAATAGACGAACCGCGGCTGAGTCGCGTAGGCGATCAGCTCTTCAACCAGGGCCCGACCCTTGTCCAGCGACCAGCCCACCACGTGCGAGGCATGCGAGGCCAGGTACAGCGACCTGCGCCCCGACAGCCGGTGCCTACGTACCAGCGGATGCTCGACCGGAGGCTTGGACTGCAGCGTGTCCGCCGTGAACTGGTCCGCCGTCATGCCCATCTGCTCGCGCGAACGCACGATGCTGTGCACTACCCGCAGTCCTACCAGTTCCGCCTGCCGCGCCGGTGGCAGCGCATCCCAGGCCGCCCGCATGTCGGCATATTCGGTGGGCGGCGGCACCGGCGGCAGCTCCCGTGCATGAAGGATGGTGTAGCGCGTGGGCTTTTCGTTGAACGAACCGTCGGTGTGCCAAAGCAAATTGGCGCGCATGTACAGCGCCGTCAGGCTTTCCGGCCCGATAGCGCGGCCGTCGTAGTCGACGTTGCCGATGTCGACGAAGCGCGTATTGGCGCTGCCGAGTTCCTTGAAGGTGGCTTCCCGCGGCTTGCCGAACGCCCCGGTGAAGGCGTGCTGCTGGTCGCCGTCGATAGCCTGGTTGCGAAAGGCAACGACACCGTACTTGTCCAGCGCGGCCTCGATGGCAGCGGCCTGCTGCGGTGTCGGAGTGTGGCGCAGATCGAAGGCTTGGGCAAAGGCAAAAAAGGTGGCGCCGGCCTTGTGGAAACTCGTCATGTCTCGATGTCGTGGAATCTGGAATGCTCGCCCAGTAAAGAGCATATGCTAGCCGCGCCCGCCCCTCCGACCTAATGCAAATGATAGATGTCCGGCATCGATCTAATGCATGCGTGCCAGGCCCGCGGTAGCCTTGCCACGGCCACTTCCCTGCATACCATTGTCCGCCATGACGAGTTTGCGAAGAGCCACCTCATGACGAGCATGGCGGCCGACATCAAGGTCCGCGATTTCCGGATTCGTCCCATCGAATTCAAGCTAGAACGCCCGATCGATACGGGTGGAGGCGTCATCCGCAGCTGGCCTGTGATACTGCTGGATTTGCACACCGATGCCGGCATCGTCGGCGTGAGCTTCGCCGGCTGCTTCCTACCGATGCTGCTCAATCCCATGGTGGCCATGCTCGAGAGCCTGGGCGAGATGCTGCATGGCGATACGCTCAGCCCGAAGGAGATGGATGCCAAGCTGCGCTCGATGGCCCGGCTCATTGGCGTGCAGGGACCGCTGGCGATGGCCGTCGCGATGATCGAAATCGCGGCATGGGACGCGCTGGCCAAGGCCGCCGGCCTGCCGGTATGCCGCCTGCTCGGTTCGGCACCGCGACCAATTCCCCTCTACAAGACGGTGTCGGCGATGCTGCCGCAGCGCGTGGAGGAACTCAGCCGGCAGGCGCTGGAGCGGGGCTACGCTGGCATCAAGCTGAAGCTCGGCCACGCCGATGCGCGACTGGACTTCGATCTGATTGAGGCTGCTCGCGGCTGCTGCGGTGCGGACTTTCCCATCATGGTCGACTTCAACCAGGCGCTGAGCGTGCCCGAGGCGATCCGCCGGCTGCGCAGTATGGACGAGCTGGGCCTGCAGTGGTTCGAGGAGCCTGTCGATGCCATGAATCACACGGGTCAGGCTCGCGTCGCGCACGCCGTGCGCACGCCGGTCTCGCTGGGGGAAAACTGGCACAGCCCGGCGGAAGGCGAGCAGCACATGCGCAGCGGCGCGGCCGACCTGATCATGCCCGACCTCATTGCCATCGGCGGCGTGTCCGCATGGATGCAGACCGCGGCCATGGCCGAGCTGCATGGCATCCCGGTGTCCAGCCACAGCTACACCGAACTTTCCGCGCATCTGCTGGCGGCCACGCCGATGGCGCACTGGGCCGAGCATGTTTCCGTGTTCGAGCGCCTGCTGCTGGAGCCGGCCCGGCCCGTCGGCGGGGCCTTGATCGCCAGCGATCGGCCGGGCTTCGGCATCGAGTGGAACGAGGATGCCATCCGGCATTCCCAGGTGAACTGACGCCGATCGACAACGACGAGCGAGACACTTTATGAGCATTACGCCTTCCCTGCGCAAGATCCCAACCATCAAGTCCATCGGCCTGTCGGGCTACCAGTACACCCCGCCACCCGACCAGTTCTGCGGCAACGCGCGGACCATCGGCTTCGCGCTGCGCACCTCGGTGGTCGAGATCGAGACCGACGAGGGCATCATCGGCATCGGTGAGGCTTCCGGCCCACCCGCCATCGCCAAGGAGTACGTGAAGACGCTCGCGCCCTACTTCATCGGTCGCTCCATCTACGACTTCCAGCAGATTCAAGCCTTCGTCTACAACCGGATGTACCACTCGGGCGTGCAGAACGGCCTGACGGGCGCGCTGGCCGGCATCGACGTCGCGCTGATCGACGCCATCGGTAGGACCCTGGGGCTGCGCGCCTGCGACGTGATGGGCGGCTGCGGCGCCACCCGGCTGCCGGTGTACGGCTCCACCGGCTTCTTCTCGACCGATCCCAGCAACAGCTTCGAGGACATGCTGCGAAAGGTCGCGGGGATGAACTTCTTGGGTGCCAAGATCAAGATCGGCCGCGGCATCCAGAGCGACATACAGCGCGCCCGCACGGCACGCGAGATCCTCGGCCCAGACACGCTGCTAATAGTGGACATCAACGGCGCTTACACCGGCGATGTGGCCCTGGCCTCGATCAAGGGTATGGCGCACTACGACATCCACTGGGTGGAGGAGCCGCTGCCGCCTTGGGACCTGCGCGGCTACACCGAGCTGCGCGGCCGCTCGCCAGTGCCGCTGTCGGCGGGCGAGGCGCACTACACAGCGCACGAGTTCCAGGGCCTGGTCGACAACCGCTGCGTCGACATCCTGCAGCCCTCCATTCCCTTCTGCGGCGGCCTAACCGAAGCTAGGCGCATCGCCTTCATGGCGCAGACCCACAACCTGCGCGTGGCGCCGCACTGCTGGGGCAGCGGCCTGACCCTGGCGGTCGCCTGCCACTTTGGCGCCGCCCTGCCCGGCTGGCCCCACACCGACCATCCCGCTTTCCCCTCGTTCCTCGAATACGACGTGGGCGCGGCCAATCCCCTGCGCGACGATATGTTGGTTACGCCGATCCGCATGGAAAACAGCCATGTGCACCTGCCGCAGGGGCCGGGCCTGGACGTGGAGATCGACCGCGACGCTATGGAAAAATACCGCGTCTGCTGATGCATGCGGAGCTGGGGCGCATGCTCGCGATTCATTCCGGGTATCTTGATTAAGCATTTTGAGCGGCACCTGCGCCTGCCTAAACTGCCAGAGCCCGCAGTCGTCAACTGCCAGATCCGGAAGGCCGAGCTCCCGTGAAAGCCATCCAACTCACTCAGGACGTAATGCAGAGCCGAGCCTTGCATTACACGGACATGACACCTTACCAGCGGAAGTATGAGGATGCTCGCGGCACACCCGCCGGCGCACTCGAACGACTGGCCGCGCATTGCGTTTATCCGGTGATGGTGCCGCCCTGCATATCCATAAGCAGACCGTCGAGAACTTCTTCCTCGCCTGACCATGACCGGTCGCTTCCAGATCAAGTGGGGCGACGAGGATGGGAACTGCATAGAACTGGGCCCCTTTGATTTTTGCTCGGGGCCGCAGGGCGTAGTGCGCTGCTTCAACAATATCTCCAACAAGACCGGCCGACTGCTGGCCGCGATCCACGTGCAAAGCCAGGACCAGGCCGATGGCATCGACGAGATGCTGGCCGACTGGCTAGCCACCATCGAACCGCTCCGCGCCCTGTCCGAGGTTGACAGCCGGCGCATCCGCTGGATGGGCAGGTCAACCTAGAAACCGCAGTTGAAAGTGTGAAAATCCCATCAAACCCAATGCTGGCGCGGGGTTGCGCTGATTTGCGACATTCACCTTATGGGTGAATTGGTCAAGCGCCAAAAGACGGCCGTCGCGCAGGCCAGTGATGAGTTTTTGGCGGTGCAAACGATGGGGGCCCGCATGCACGTGCGCTGGGACGAAACGGCCCAAGCCACGCCGCACGGGCAGATCGTTTACTTCGCCGAGTTTTTGGCCACCGCCTGCATTTTTGATAATTGGTTAC
>CANJXQ010000145.1 GCA_947478805.1 Betaproteobacteria bacterium
GATCGTGGCCTTGCAGATGCAGCAGGCCATGCACCAGCAGGTGGGCATAGTGCGCTGCGACCGGCTTTTTCTGCGCGCGTGCTTCCTTCCACACCACGGGCGCGCACAGCACGAGGTCGCCCTCCAGCCGGCGTGCGCCCGTAGGGTTGCCCGCGCCCCGGTCATAGCTGAACGACAGCACATTGGTGGCGTAGTCCTTGCCACGAAACCCGTGGTTGAGGCGTTGCGATTCGGCGCCGCTCACCACGCGCACGGTAATCGCCGCGTTGGCTGTGGCGGGCGCCAGTGCCTCGCGCGCCCAGCGGCGCAGCGTTGCGATCGGCGGCACGCTGCGGCTGCGCGCGGGGTTCTGCAGCGTGAGGGTCACGGTGTTCCGGCGCACGGCCCGACGGCGAGGTTTCGGCTGCATCGCTCGCTCATGGGGCGGCGCGGCCGCGCTCGTAGGCGTCGACGATGCGCTGCACCAGCGGGTGGCGCACCACGTCTTCGCTCTTGAAGGTGGAGAACGCGATGCCGCGCACGCCCTCCAGCAGGTCGCGTGCCTCGACCAGCCCGCACTTGGCGCCGCGCGGCAGGTCCACCTGCGTCACGTCGCCGGTGATCACGGTCTTGGAGCCGAAGCCCATGCGCGTGAGGAACATCTTCATCTGCTCGGGCGTGGTGTTCTGCGCCTCATCCAGAATGATGAAGGAATGGTTCAGCGTGCGCCCGCGCATGTAGGCGAGCGGCGCGAGCTCGATGGCGCTGCGCTCGAGCATCTTCTGCACCTTGTCGTAGCCCATGAGGTCGTACAGTGCATCGTAGAGCGGTCGGAGGTAGGGATCGACCTTCTGCGCGAGATCGCCGGGCAGGAAGCCGAGGCGCTCGCCGGCTTCCACGGCCGGGCGCACCAGCACGATGCGCTTGACCGCGTCGCGCTCGAGCGCGTCCACGGCGCAGGCCACGGCCAGGTAGGTCTTGCCGGTGCCGGCCGGGCCGATGGCGAAGGTGATGTCGTGTTCGAGCACGTTGCGGATGTAGTCGCGCTGGCGCGCCGTACGGCCGCGAAGGTCGGCGCGACGCGTGGAGAGCGTCGGCCCGTCGTCCGGGTTGGCGTTGGCCCCAAGCGCTTCCACCAGGCCCAGCTGCACGTCGTCGATGGACAACTCGCGGCCGGCCTGCGCGTAGAAGCGCGTGAGCAGTTCCGCCGCGCGCGAGGCTCGGTCCTTCGCGCCTTGCACGCTGAACCGCTCGCCGCGCCGCGTGATGGTGACTTCGAGGGCGGTCTCGAGCTGCTTGAGGTTTTCATCCATGGCGCCGCACAGGTTGGCCAGGCGCTGGTTGTCCACGGGTGCGAAATCCAGTTCCACGGGGCGCGCTTTCATGCGGTCCTCATCAAGGGTGCCGCGACCGGCGCGTCTGCATCACCGGCGATTTCGCCGCGCAGCGTGTGCGAGAGCGCTTCGGTGATGGCGATGTCGGCAAAGCGGCCGATAAGCCCGCGCGGGCCGGGGAAATTGACCACGCGGTTGTTGTCCGTGCGTGCCGACAGTTCATGTGCGTCCTTTTTCGACGGGCCGACGACCAGCACGCGCTGGCGCGATCCCACCATGGCCCGGCTGATGCTGGCTGCGCTTGCGGCAATGGCGGCCTGGAGTTCACGCAGGCGCGCCTCTTTGACCTCCTGCGGCGTGTCGTCCGGCAGGTCGGCGGCCGGTGTTCCCGGCCGGCGGCTATAGAGGAAGGAGTAGGAATCGTCGAAGCCAATGTCGGCGATCAGGGCCATGGTGGCTTGATGGTCGCGCTCGGTCTCGCCCGGAAACCCGACGATGAAATCGGAAGTGATGGTCGCGTCCGGCCGCACCGCGCGCAGGCGGCGCACGATGGACTTGTACTCCAGCGCCGTGTAGCCGCGCTTCATGGCCGCGAGCACCCGGTCCGAGCCCGATTGCACCGGCAGGTGCACATGCGACACCAGTTTCGGGATGCGCGCGTAGGCATCGATCAGCCGCCCCGTGAACTCCTTCGGGTGCGAGGTGGTGTAGCGGATGCGCTCGATGCCGGGGATTTCCGCGACGTATTCGAGCAGCAGCGCAAGGTCTGCGTGGTCGTCGTCGCAGCTATCGTTGCCGTCATCGGCGCCGCCCAACTTGCCGCGGTAGGCATTCACGTTCTGCCCGAGCAGGGTGACCTCGGACACGCCCTCGTCGGCAAGGCCGGCGACTTCGGTCAGCACGTCCTCGAACGGGCGCGAGATTTCCTCGCCGCGCGTGTAGGGCACCACGCAAAAGCTGCAGTACTTGCTGCAGCCTTCCATGATGGACACGAAAGCCGTCGGGCCCTCCACGCGCGGCGGCGGCAGGCGGTCGAACTTCTCGATTTCAGGAAACGCGATATCGACCTGCGGCTTGCCGCTCGTGCGGCGCTGCGAGATCAGCTGCGGCAGGCGATGCAGCGTCTGCGGCCCGAAGACGATATCCACATAGGGCGCGCGCTCGACGATGTGCCCGCCTTCCTGGCTGGCGACGCAGCCGCCGACGCCGATCAGGAGGTCGGGATTGGCTGCCTTGAGTTCGCGCACGCGGCCGAGGTCGTGGAACACGCGCTCCTGCGCGTTCTCGCGCACCGAACAGGTGTTGAACAGGATCAGGTCCGCCTTGGCAGGGTCATTCGTGGCTTCGTACCCGCCGTCCGCGTGCAAGGCGTCGGCCATGCGCGCCGAGTCGTACTCGTTCATCTGGCAGCCGAAGGTGCGCAGGTAGAGTTTTTTCACGCCGGGTTTTCGTGGGCCATCCATGGCGGGTGGTCAGGAGTACGACGTCAGGGCGGGCGTCAGGGCGGACATCACTGCGTCGCCGGACTTTTCTTCGGCCGCCGCGCTTCTTCCTCGCTCAGGATCCAGGCGCGAAACACCTGGCCGTTCATGTCGAGCACGTAGTCGACCAGTGCGCCGGCCGGCGGCAGCGCCGTGGGCACGATGATGAAGTTGTTGCGGTCGCGAATATTGCCGCCGGGGGCCATGAGGACGTTCTTGCCGTCGATGCTCACCATCAGTTCCTGCACGTGCCGGATGACGCCGCGCTTGGAGTCGTCGGGGATGGTGCGCAGCTGCGCCGCAGCGCTGCCAGCGGCCAGCGTGATGGCGGCTACCGCGATCAGCCGCAAGCAGGCCTGCACAAGCCAGCTGTCATTCAGGGCGGGCTGTGTTCGCCGGGCAGTTGCTGCAGTCGCTTGGGTCATGGGCCGCTGGTCTCGTGGGGTGCGTATCGGGCAGCGCAGGCAATGCTGTGATGAATCGCTGCGATGAATCAGAAGAATATGCTTATTTTACAGGGACTTTGGAACGTCCGCTGGGGGCGGAGCGAGTATCGGCACCGTGCGCGACTTCAGCGTCGCAGACCGTCGGGTAGCGCAGCCGCATCCGGGGTCATTGCGTGACTGGCAATGCGGGGGATCGGCAATGCCTGGGAAAGGATGGTGGCGAATCCGTGATTCGAACACGGGACCTGCGGATTATGATTCCGTCGCTCTAACCGGCTGAGCTAATTCGCCATGCGAGGGGCCGGATTATCCTTTTGCGTCCGATACTTGTCAAGGAAAAGCGGGATTAATGCCGCACTTTCCATCGTCGGCCCGCTGGCGCGTTTCACCGGCGACTACAATGGCTCAGATGACGATCAAGACCGACATTCTCGTGGTGGGCGGTGGGTTGGTGGGCGCCAGCCTGGCGCTGGCGCTGGGCGACACGCGCTGGAAGATCGCGCTTGCCGAGGCGCGGGCAGATATGCGAACCGATACGCGAACCGCGGCCAGCACACAGGCATTCGGCGCTTCGGACGACGACTGGGACCTGCGGATGTACGCGATTTCACCGGCATCGCGGTCTTTCCTGGAAAACCTGGGTGTCTGGCAGCGCCTGGACGCGCAGCGCGTGGCCCCGATTCACGCCATGCGGGTGCGCGGCGACGCGGGGTCGAGCCTGGATTTTTCGGCGCACGACAGCGGCGTCGCTGCGCTGGCGTGGATCGTCGAGTCTGGCGCGCTGATGCGGGCCCTCTGGGCGGCCCTGGAGCGCCAGCCCGGACTGGAAATTCTCTGTCCTGCTTCACCGCAAGCACTGGATATCTGCAAGGACGCGGCGCGCCTGCGACTGGCGGATGGGCGCGACGTCGAGGCGCGACTGGTGATCGGCGCCGACGGGGCGCGTTCCTTCGTGCGCAATGCGGCGGGTATCGTCGCCAGCGAAACGCCCTATGGGCAGAGCGGTGTCGTGGCCAATTTTGCCTGCGGCCGTCCGCACCGGTCGGTCGCGTCGCAGTGGTTTCGCGACGATGGCGTGCTGGCCTGGCTGCCCTTGCCCGGCGATCGCATGTCGATGGTGTGGTCGACACCCGACGCCGAAGCGCTGCTCGCGTTGCCCGATGACGCGTTCTGCGCGCGAGTCGCTGCTGCTGGCGAACACGCGCTGGGCGAACTGCGGCTGATCACGCGCCCGGCCGCGTTTCCCCTCGTGGCATTGAAATCGACGCGCATCGTCTCGCAGCGGATTGCCCTGGTGGGCGACGCGGCGCATGTCGTGCATCCGTTGGCCGGGCAGGGAGTGAACCTTGGATTTGGCGATGCCGAGGCCTTGTCGGTCGTCCTTCGCGATGCGCTGGATGGCGCGGATCCTGGCGCGCATCTGTTGTTGCGGCGCTACGAGCGCTCGCGTGCAGAGGATATACTGGCAATGCAGTGGGCCACCGACGGTTTGGCGCGCCTTTTCGGCAGTCGAGCGCCCGGCGCGAAGCGGATTCGCAACTGGGGCTTGAACCTGGTGAATCGCCTGCCGCTGGTGAAGAACGCGCTGGTATCGCATGCCGTGGCGGCGCCCCGTTAGCAGCACAATGACCGGTCCGCAGCCTCACGGGCGCATCGGCCGATAAGGATGACGATGATGAAACTCATGAAACTGCAAGCGCTCGCGATCGCGGCGGTGCTGGCGTTGGTGGCAAGCAGCCTGGCGCAGGCGCAGGAGGCGCAGATCCGCCGCACCATCGAGAGCCGCTACGGCGTGAAGGTGGAGAGCGTGACGCGCACCACCTACTCAGGACTTTATGAAGTCGTCGTCAACGGCGATGAGCGCAACATCATCTACACCGACGAGAAGGCCGGGTTTCTCATCAGCGGCCAGATCGTGGACATCAAGACGCGGCGCAACATCACGCAGGAGCGGATCGACAAGCTCGCGTCGATCAAGTTCGACGAGTTGCCGCTGGACATCGCGATCAAGCAGGTGCGCGGCAACGGCAAGCGCGTCATGGCCATGTTCTCGGATCCGTACTGCGGGTTCTGCAAGCAGCTCGACCAGCAATTGATGAAGCTCGACGACGTCACCATCTACACGTTCATGTATCCGATCCTGCGCAAGGAGGAGTCGCCGGAAATGTCGGCACGCATCTGGTGTGCGCCGGATCGTGCCAAGGCCTATGTCGACCTGATGGTTCACAACCGGCAACCGCCGAAGGTCGCCGGCTGTGTCGCGCCGATCGAGAAGTGGATGGCGCTCGGCGAAAAGCTCAACGTGCGCGCAACGCCCGTGAGCTATGTGGCCAGCGGATCGCGCATCGTCGGCGCGCGCTTCGACGAACTGCAGCAGGCTTTGAACGAATCCGTCAAGTAGTCGCAGCCCCGGCGGGGGCTGGTTTTCAGTTTTGTGGCAGCGGAAATCCCTTGGGCAGCAGCACCCACAGGCGCAGCGCCTGTCGCATGCGCCCGGCCTGCGCGCCGGCTTCCGCTCCGAACCCCCAGAAGTAGTCGGCTCGCACCGGCCCGCGGATGGCGCCGCCCGTGTCCTGCGCAATCACCAGTCGTTCCAGGCGTGTATCGGTATTGGGGTAGGTGGTGGAGAGAAACACCGGGCTTCCCAGCGGGATGAAACGAGGGTCGATGGCGATGGAGCGCTCGGGCGTGAGCGGCAGCCCCTGCGCGCCGATCGGGCCTTCCTTGGGATTGCCGCCCGGCAGCTCGCGAAAGAACACGTAGCTCGGGTTCTGCGCCAGCAATTCCTCGACGCGCTTCGGATTGGCCACCGCCCAGGCCTTGATGCCCTGCATGGTCGCTTCGCCGGCCTTCAATTCGCCGCGATCGAGCAGCCAGCGGCCGATGGACTGGTAAGGGTGGCCGTTCTGGTCCGCATAGTTGAGACGCAGCATGTCGCCCGATTCGAGCCGGATGCGCCCCGACCCCTGCACTTCCAGGAAGAACGCCTCGATCGCATTGTCCACCCAGACGATTTCCTTGCCCGATACCGGCGCCATGCCGCGCTCGATTTCGGCGCGCGACCAGTAGGGCACGACACGGCGCCCCTCGATGCGGCCGCGCAGGCGCATGTTTTTCAGGTCGGGGTTGACCGAAATGAGGTCGATTACCAGCAGGTCGTCCGGCGGGGCATACAGGGCATGCAGGAATGGCGCGCGCCTGGTGCGGCTGCCGCGCAGCAGCGGCTCGTAATAGCCGGTGGCCAGTCCCTGCGTGTTGCCTTCGGGTGTTGCGACACGATAGGCAATGAAGTTCGACTCGAAATAGGCGCGCACGCGTGCCGCGTCAGGCGCGCCGGCGCCGTTGAGCCTGGCAGCTTCTGTGCAGGCGCTGCGCCAGGCCGGCTGGAAGCGCATGGCGTTGCAGGAGGCCAGAAAGGCGCTCCACGCGGCGGCGACATCGTCGCCAGCCCAGCCGGGCAGCGCATCGAATCCGACCGCCTCGAGCACGGGCACCTTTGCGACGGGCGGCTCCGGTTTGGGCGCGGGGCAGGCGGCACAGGCCGGGCAGGGGATGGGGGCAGGACACTGGGCCTGCGCAGGTGCGGCGGGTGTGGCGGGTGTGGCAGTTACGGCAGGCGCCGGCGCATCCACTTTGTCCAGCTTGGCACAGGCGCCGAGGAGCAGTGCCATGGCGACCCACGCGCCCAGCCAATACCCGTTGCCGCCCCCGTTGCCACCGCGACGCCGTATCATGCGGCCTGCCCCGCCATTTCAGGAACGCCAGCGCGCATGCAGTCCGGATTCTGGATATTCATTCTCGAAGGTATCGTGGTGCTCGGCATCGCGGTGTTCATCATCTGGTGGACATTGCCGAAGCGCAAATGAGCCGATCGATGACACCGTCACGGTTGCGGGCACCGCAGTCGGCAATCAGTGCAGCACGCGCGGTACGGCCAGCGTGAATTCCGGGATGTTGGCTTCGAACTGGGTGCCGTCCTCGGCCGTCATCTGGTAGGCGCCGCGCATGGTGCCCACGGGCGTGGCGATGGCCGTGCCGCTGGTGTATTCGAAGGATTCGCCGGGCTTGAGCAGGGGCTGCGAGCCGACGACGCCGAGTCCCCTGATGTCCTGCGTCTGCTCGTTGCCATCCTTGATGATCCAGTGCCTGGCGATCAGTTGTGCCGGCATGCTGCCGGTGTTCCGGATGGTGATGGTGTATGCAAAAACGAAGCGGCCATTGGCCTCATCGGATTGCTCGGCCACATACTGTGTCTGTGTGGTGACGGTGATCTCGTAGCGTTTGCTGTCGGCCATCCGGGTATTGCACACGAAATCCCCGGAACTGACAAGCGAAGAGGTGCTCGGCAGGGCGAAATCAGCATTGGCCGGTAGAATGTGCCATGCGGAATCGATCCGCGGAACTGCGTCGGGGCGAAGGCCGGCGCATGCTGCCATCGCCACGATAAACGGAAAAACAACACCCATGACACGCAGCTATCGCATCGCGCCAAGCATCCTGTCGGCCAATTTTGCCAGGCTGGGTGATGAAGTGACCGCAGTCGTCGCCGCGGGCGCCGACATGATCCACTTCGATGTCATGGACAATCACTACGTACCCAACCTCACCATCGGCCCGATGGTGTGCGAGGCGATCCGGCCGCTCACCGAGGCGGCGATCGACGTTCACCTCATGGTGGAACCGGTGGATCGCATCGTGCCGGACTTTGCCAAGGCGGGCGCCAACATCATCAGCTTTCATCCGGAAGCCAGCGCCCATGTGGATCGCACCATCGGGCTGATCCACGACAGCGGCTGCAAGGCGGGGCTGGTGTTCAATCCCGCCACGCCGCTGTCATGGCTCGATCACGTGCTCGACAAGCTGGACCTCGTGCTGATCATGTCGGTGAACCCGGGATTCGGCGGGCAGTCGTTCATTCCCGGCGCGCTGCCGAAACTTGCCGAGGTGCGCCGGCGCATAGATGCGCAGCGCGCCCAAACGGGTCGCGACATCCTGCTGCAGGTGGACGGCGGCGTGAAGACTGGGAACATCGCCGAGATCGCGCGCGCCGGCGCGGACACCTTCGTGGCGGGCTCCGCCATCTTCGGTTCCAAGGACTACGCAGGCACCATCGGCGCCATGCGCGCCGCGCTGAAGTCGGTGGGTTGAAACACCACGACCCCGCTCGGGGCGTGTTCTAGATCGCGGTCTGCCCGCCGTCGACTACCAGTCGCGTCGCGGTGATGAACGACGCATCGTCGGAAAAGAGAAAGCAGATCGGCCCTGCCAGTTCCTCGGGCCGCGCCACGCGCTTCTGGATGTTGACCTGCCCCGCCTGCTTCATGGCCTCATCGAGATCGCTGCCATAGCGCGCGGTGTAGGCCTTGGTAGTCATCCCGGTGAGGGTACGGCCCGGCACCAGCACGTTGACGCGCACCTCGGGGCCGGCATCCAGCGCGAGCTGCTGTGAAAACGCCATGATGGCGCCCTTGGCACCGGCGTAGGGCCCGTTGTTCTTGCCCGATGACAGCGCTGCCGTCGAGCCGCAATTGACGATGGATCCCGATCCCTGCGCACGCATGATGGGTAGCACGTGCTTGCACACGAGGAAGGTGCCGCCGGCGTGCACGGCAAACAGGCGGTTCCATTCTTCCAGCTTGTAGTCTTCGATGGGCCCGAACACCACGTGGCCGGCGCCATTGAAGACGCAGTCGATGCGGCCGAACTTGGCGTGGGTTTCGCCGATGGCGCCCTTGACCGCGGCTTCATCCGAGACATCGATGCCGAACGCGAGGGCGCCGGCGGACTCGGGCAGCGACTTGGCCACCGCCTCGGCGGTTTCGCGTGATAGGTCGACCACGGCGACCTTGCCGCCTTCGGAGGCGAAGCGCCGCGCCGTTGCAGCACCAATGCCCGAACCGCCACCCGTGACGAACAGCACTTTCCCCTTGAATCGCATGTTGCGCTCCCCGAATTCGAAGTTCATTTCAAGAATTGCCATGACGCGTGCACATTCCCGCGTCGCCGCGCCGGATGATAGCAGGGGCCTGTTTGCGACCGGACTGCTGCGAAGAACAGCAGGCAGTCCCGCACTGCAAACGCGTGCACCCGGTCAAGTATGATGCGAAGGGATTTTTCTTCGCCATTGGAACAGAATTGCCTAAAGAATCGCCTAATCGAAACATCGCCGATTTTCGTGCCGTGCTGTTCGATCTGGACGGCACCCTGCTGCATACCGTGCCTGAACTCGCCCATGCAGCCAACTGCATGCTGGCGGAGCTGGGACGCCCCCCGCTGCCGGAGGCATTGATCGGTTCGTTCGTCGGGCGCGGCATCCGCCGCACCGTCTCGAGCAGCCTGGCCGGTGTGCGCGACGGCGAAGTGGACCCCGAGCTCCTGGCGCGCGGGCTTGCCATCTTCGAGCGCGTGTATTCGGAGCACCCGGGGTCGCGTACCGAATTCTTTCCCGGCGTCATGGAAGGCCTGGAGCGGCTGCACGCCGCCGGCATGCCCATGGGCGTAGTGACCAACAAGGCCGGCCGGTTTACGCTGCAGCTCCTGGAGATCATGGGCCTCGCGCGGTTCTTCGGCGCGGTGGTGAGCGGGGACACGCTGGCGGTGCAAAAGCCCCGACCGGAGCCCTTGTGGCACGCGTGTGCGCAACTGGGCGCGCCTGTCGCCGAGACTTTGTTCATCGGCGACTCCAAGCACGACGTCGCCGCGGGCCGTGCGGCGGGATGCGCGGTCTGGTGCGTGCCCTACGGCTACAACGAGGGCGAGCCGGCGCAGAGCCTGGCCTGCGATCGCATGGTGGCGAGCCTTGCCGAGGCGGCCGCATTGATCTGTCCATGATGGATCTGGTGATGATGGATCTGCCGATGATGGACCTGCCGCTGATCGCTTGGGCATGAGCCGCCAGATCCCGGTGCCCTCGATGTGGCTGATGTGCGCCATGGCCATCACCTGGCCGATCACCATCAACATCTTCCTGCCGGCCATCCCCGCCATCAGCGATGCGTTCGATGTGGCGCCGGACCGGGTGCAGTTTGCC
>CANJXQ010000146.1 GCA_947478805.1 Betaproteobacteria bacterium
ATAAGAAGGCGGTAGTTGCCGAGATCTCCGCGCAGGTTGCGAAGGCTCAGGCGATTGTCGTTGCAGAGTACCGTGGTCTGGAAGTTGGCAACATGACCGAACTGCGCCGCGAGGCGCGTAAATCAGGGGTGTACTTGCGTGTCCTGAAGAACACCTTGGCAAGGCGGGCGGTTGCAGGTACTCCGTTCTCCGGGCTGTCGGAGCATTTGGTAGGTCCCTTGGTGTACGGCATTTCTGCCGACCCAGTGGCTACTGCCAAGCTCCTCAGTGATTTTGCCAAGGGGAATGAAAAGCTCGTCATCAAAGCCGGTGCGATGCCAAATGCCGTGTTTTCCGCAAAGGAAGTCAAGGCGTTGGCGTCCATGCCGTCCAGGAACGAGCTTATTTCCATGCTGATGGGGACGATGTTGGCACCAGTCGCAAAGATCGTGCAGACCATGAACGAAGTGCCTTCACGCTTCGTTCGGACGCTTGCAGCGGTTCGCGACAAGAAGGAAAGTGCACCCGCGTAAAGGCCATGGTTGCCGCAACCTACCCCGGTTGCTGCAATGACGGGATAAACACATTGATTCAGGAGAAACGAAATGTCTGTAGCAAAAGCTGAAATTCTAGAAGCAATATCCAGCATGACCGTGCTTGAGTTGTCACAGCTCATCAAGGACATGGAAGAGAAGTTTGGTGTGTCTGCCGCTGCTGCGGCGGTTGCTGTTGCGGCACCTGCAGCCGGCGGTGGCGCTGCTGCAGCCGAAGAGCAGACCGAGTTCACCGTCATGCTTCTCGCCGCAGGCGAGAGCAAGGTGAATGTCATTAAGGCAGTTCGCGAAATCACGGGGCTCGGTCTCAAAGAGGCCAAGGACCTTGTGGACGGCGCACCAAAGCCGGTCAAAGAAGGCGTCAACAAGGCGGATGCCGCTGCGCTTCTCAAGAAGCTGGTTGATGCCGGCGCCAAGGCAGAAATCAAGTAATTGCATCACAAGAGTCTCGGCGGCCAGGGCAGTTTGCACTGTCCGCCGAGCTTGCCCCCAATAGGGGCCGCAGAGCGCAGTCGGGAGCGGAAAATGTCTTTCGTATCCACTGTCGTCTGTCCTCTGGTACCTGACATGGAGAATCCATGAGCGCTGTCGCTGCATACACGTCCACCGAGAAAAAACGCATTCGCAAGAGCTTCGCCAAGCGCGCAAGCGTGCTGAATGTCCCCTTCCTTCTTGCCACGCAGCTGGAGTCCTATACTGCGTTCCTGCAGGCGCACATTCCGCCCGCGACACGCAAGAATGAAGGTTTGCAGGCCGCGTTCACGTCAATCTTCCCGATCTCCAGCCATTCGGGGAATGCGCGGCTGGATTTTGTTTCCTATGCGCTCGGCGAACCGCCGTTCGACGTAAAGGAGTGTCAGCAACGCGGGCTTACCTACGCGAGTCCGCTGCGCGCGAAAGTGCGCTTGACGATCATGGACCGGGAAGCTGCAAAGCCCACGGTAAAGGAAGTAAAAGAGCAAGAAGTTTACATGGGTGAGATCCCGCTCATGACGACGACGGGCTCGTTCGTGATCAACGGGACCGAGCGAGTCATCGTGTCGCAACTGCATCGGTCGCCGGGCGTTTTCTTCGAGCATGATCGTGGCAAGACCCACAGCTCCGGAAAGCTGCTGTTCTCAGCGCGGATCATTCCGTATCGCGGCTCTTGGCTGGACTTCGAATTTGATCCGAAGGATTTTCTATATTTCAGGGTCGACCGGCGACGCAAGATGCCGGTGACCATCTTGCTTAAGGCGATCGGAATGACGTCGGAGCAGATTCTCTCTGCGTTTTACGATTTCGACACGCTTCACCTGTCCAAATCCGGAATTCAGTTCGAGTTGGTGCCGGAACGCCTGCGCGGAGAAATGGCGCGCTTTGACATTACGGACAAGAATGGGAAGGTCGTTGTAGCCAAGGACAAGCGCATTACGGTGAAACATATCCGTGATATGGAAGCTGCCGGCATGAAGCGCATTAGCGTCCCCGACGATTTTGTTCTGGGACGGACGCTGGGTGAGAATCTGGTCGACAAGGAAACCGGCGAAATCATTGCCAGCGCGAATGAAGAGATTACCGAAACACTGCTTGGAAGACTGCGTGAATCGGGTGGCGAGCAGATCCGCACCCTGTATACGAATGACCTTGATCAAGGGCCGTATATCTCCCAAACGCTCCGTGTTGACGAAACGGTCGATCAGATGGCAGCACGGGTCGCCATCTATCGCATGATGCGCCCAGGGGAGCCGCCCACGGAAGATGCGGTCGAGTCCCTGTTTAACGGGCTGTTCTACAGTGAGGAGCGGTACGACCTTTCAACCGTAGGTCGCATGAAGTTCAACCGGCGTGCCTATCCAATCAAGATGGACGACCGGGCGCCGGCTTGGCTCAAGGGCTTTTACCGGCGGATCGGGGAGATGGGGGCTGAAGGTGCCGGCACGCTGTCCAATGATGACATTCTCGCCGTAGTGGGAATACTCGTGGAACTGCGCAACGGGCGCGGCGAAATCGACGACATCGATCATTTGGGTAATCGTCGCGTGCGTTCGGTCGGCGAACTTGCCGAGAACCAGTTCCGTGCCGGCCTCGTGCGGGTCGAGCGTGCGGTCAAGGAGCGTCTGTCCCAGGCGGAGTCCGAAAATCTGATGCCGCATGATTTGATCAATGCGAAGCCGATCTCGGCGGCCATCAAGGAATTCTTTGGTTCTTCGCAGTTGTCTCAGTTCATGGACCAGACCAACCCGCTGTCCGAGATAACCCATAAGCGGCGAGTGTCTGCCTTGGGGCCAGGCGGGTTGACCCGTGAACGTGCGGGATTTGAGGTGCGGGACGTGCATCCGACCCACTACGGCCGGGTGTGTCCGATCGAGACACCGGAAGGCCCGAACATCGGCCTGATCAACTCACTGGCTCTGTACGCCCGCACGAATTCCTATGGGTTTCTCGAAACCCCCTATCGCAAGGTAATCGACGGGAAAGTAAGCAACGAAATTGACTTTCTGTCCGCGATTGAAGAGGGGAATTTCGTTATTGCTCAGGCCAATGCGCAGCTGGACAAGAATGGAAAGCTGCTCGATTCGTTGGTGTCTTGCCGCTACAAGAATGAATTCGAGTTGAAGTCGCCCGACGAGGTCCAGTACATGGACGTGGCACCTGCACAAATCGTGTCGGTTGCTGCATCGCTGATCCCATTCCTTGAACACGATGATGCGAATCGCGCATTGATGGGTTCGAACATGCAACGTCAGGCAGTGCCGTGCCTTCGTCCCGAGAAAGCGCTGGTCGGCACGGGGATTGAGCGTACGGTCGCAGTCGATTCGGGTACGGCAGTCCAGGCACTCCGCGGCGGTCTTGTTGATTACGTGGATGCCAGCAGGATCGTTGTCAGGGTAAATGACGATGAAACGGTCCCGGGCGAGGCGGGCGTGGACATCTACAACCTGACGAAATACACACGGTCGAATCAGAATACAAATATCAATCAACGGCCACTGGTTACGCCGGGCGAGCGCATTGCCAAGGGGGATGTTGTAGCCGATGGCGCCTCGACCGATGCCGGAGAGTTGGCTTTGGGGCAGAACATGCTGGTCGCATTCATGCCCTGGAATGGATACAACTACGAAGACTCGATACTGATCTCTGAGCGTGTGGTCGCCGATGATCGCTACACTTCGATTCACATCGAGGAGCTGACGGTTGTCGCCCGTGATACCAAGCTTGGCCCGGAGGAGATAACGCGCGACATTTCCAACTTGTCCGAGGGGCAGCTCGCGCGCCTCGACGAATCCGGAATCGTTTACATCGGGGCTGAAGTCGAGGCTGGCGACGTGTTGGTCGGCAAGGTGACGCCAAAGGGGGAAACGCAGCTGACTCCCGAGGAAAAGCTGCTTCGCGCAATTTTCGGTGAAAAAGCTTCGGACGTAAAAGACACGTCCCTTCGCGTGCCGTCTGGAATTTCAGGGACGGTGATCGATGTCCAGGTATTCACTCGTGAGGGAATCGATCGCGACAAGCGTGCGCAGGAAATCATTGACGAGGAACTTTCGCGCTACAAGAAGGACCTTGCCGATCAAATGCGTATCGTCGAGGCGGATACTTTCGATCGAATTGAGAAACTGTTGACGGGGAAGACCGCCAGCAAGGGGCCGAAAAAGCTCGTCAAGGGTACCAAGATCACTAAACCCTACCTCGATAGCATGGAGCGCTACGATTGGTTCGATATCAGCTTGGCTGCTGAAGACGGGCAATTGCAGTTGGAGCAGCTCAAGGACGGCATTGCACGCATGCGCGGGGAGTTCGACAAGGCGTTTGAAGCCAAGCGGAAGAAACTTACCCAGGGTGATGAGTTGCCGCCGGGCGTGCAGAAGATGGTGAAGGTCTATGTGGCCGTGAAGCGTCGTCTCCAGCCCGGTGACAAGATGGCCGGCCGGCATGGCAACAAGGGTGTTATTTCCAAGATCGTTCCGGTGGAAGATATGCCGAACATGGCTGATGGCACACCGATGGATATTGTATTGAATCCGCTGGGTGTCCCGTCCCGGATGAACGTCGGCCAGATTCTTGAAACCCATCTTGGATGGGCGGCCAAAGGATTGGGCTTGCGTATTGGGGAAATGATCAAGCAACAGGCAAAAGTTGTAGAGCTAAGGCGCTTTCTGACGCGCGTGTATAACGAGTGCGGCAAGCCCGAGGACATCGGATCACTGACGGATGACGAAGTCGTGCAACTGGCCAGGAATCTTCGCGCTGGGGTGCCCTTTGCCACTCCCGTCTTTGACGGGGCAACCGAGGCCGAGATTGGTGCCATGTTGGATCTTGCTTACCCGGATGACGACCCGAGAACGCGCGAGCTTGGGTTCACCAAAGGCAAGACGCAGGTTGTGCTGCACGATGGCCGGACGGGGGATGCGTTTGATCGTACAGTGACGGTCGGTTACATGCACATGCTCAAACTCCATCACCTCGTTGATGACAAGATGCACGCGCGCTCAACGGGTCCGTACAGCCTCGTTACGCAGCAACCTTTGGGCGGCAAGGCCCAATTCGGTGGACAACGCTTCGGGGAAATGGAAGTCTGGGCGCTCGAGGCCTATGGCGCTGCCTACACCCTTCAGGAAATGCTTACGGTGAAGTCTGACGATATTTCAGGTCGGACAAAGGTGTACGAAAACATCGTGAAGGGGGATCACAAGATCGACGCAGGCATGCCCGAGTCTTTCAATGTGCTGGTTAAGGAAATCAGGTCGTTGGGCATCGATATCGATTTGGAGCGGTATTAGGATCGACCAGCATGGGACGCGGCCAGGTGAAGTTGCCGTAGCACACAGATACTTTTGCAGCTAACGCAGAACCGGAGTGACAAATGAAAGCACTGCTCGATTTGTTCAAACAGGTCACGCAGGAAGAGGAATTCGATGCCATCAAGATCGGGATCGCCTCTCCGGAAAAAATACGCTCATGGTCTTACGGCGAAGTAAAAAAGCCGGAGACCATTAACTACCGCACGTTCAAGCCCGAGCGGGACGGGCTTTTCTGCGCGAAGATATTCGGCCCAATCAAGGACTACGAATGCCTTTGTGGAAAATACAAGCGGCTTAAGCATCGTGGCGTGATCTGCGAAAAATGCGGCGTCGAAGTGACGCTGGCAAAGGTTCGCAGAGAGCGTATGGGGCATATCGAGCTTGCGAGCCCCACTGCGCATATATGGTTCCTGAAATCCCTACCTTCGCGTCTCGGCCTTGTGCTGGATATGACGCTACGAGACATCGAGCGGGTGCTTTATTTCGAGGCATTTGTCGTAGTCGATCCAGGCATGACACCGCTGAAGAAGGCCCAACTTCTATCTGAAGACGATTACCTCGCAAAGATTGAGGAATTCGGCGACGATTTCCATGCAACGATGGGAGCGGAGGGGGTTCGTGACCTCCTGCGGTCGCTCGACGTCGTTCACGAAATCGAGCACCTGCGCAAGGAGCTGGAGTCGACCGGATCTGAAACCAAGATCAAGAAACTCGCTAAGCGCCTGAAGGTGCTCGAGGGATTCCAGAAGTCCGGCATCAAGCCGGAATGGATGGTAATGGAAGTATTGCCTGTCCTGCCGCCGGATCTACGGCCACTGGTTCCCCTCGACGGTGGTCGCTTTGCGACATCGGATCTGAATGACCTTTATCGCCGGGTAATCAACCGAAACAACCGGCTGAAGCGCTTGCTTGAGCTAAAGGCGCCGGAAATCATCGTCCGCAACGAAAAGCGAATGCTTCAGGAGGCTGTCGATTCGTTGTTGGATAACGGCCGTCGCGGCAAGGCGATGACCGGGGCGAACAAGCGCCCGTTGAAGTCACTGGCGGACATGATCAAGGGTAAAGGCGGACGCTTCCGTCAGAACTTGCTTGGGAAGCGAGTGGATTACTCGGGTCGATCCGTGATTGTCGTCGGTCCGCAGCTCAAACTGCATCAGTGCGGATTGCCAAAGAAAATGGCACTGGAGCTCTTCAAACCATTTATCTTCCAGAAATTGGAGATGATGGGGATTGCAACCACAATCAAGGCGGCCAAGCGGGAAGTGGAGGCGGAGACGCCCGTTGTCTGGGACATTCTCGAAGACGTGATTCGCGAACATCCGATCATGTTGAATCGCGCACCGACCCTGCATAGGCTTGGTATTCAGGCGTTCGAGCCGGTGTTGATCGAAGGTAAGGCCATACAGTTGCATCCTCTGGTCTGTTCTGCTTTCAACGCGGACTTTGACGGCGACCAGATGGCTGTGCACGTACCACTATCGCTGGAAGCGCAGATGGAAGCTCGCACTTTGATGCTGGCTTCGAACAATATACTTTCACCGGCTAACGGCGATCCGATCATAGTTCCGTCGCAGGACATTGTATTGGGCCTGTATTACGCCACGAGAGAGAAGATTAACGCGGTGGGCGAAGGAATGGCGTTTTCGGATGTTGGCGAAATCAAGCGAGCCTATGAGTCCGGCAAGGTTGAACTACACGCGAAGATCACCGTTCGGATCAGAGAATTTGATCTGGATGAGGCCGGCCAAAAGGTAGAGAAGATTACGCGTTACGGCACGACGGCGGGTAGGGCGCTACTTTCCGAGATTTTGCCGCCCGGCCTGCCATTTGAGGTTATTAACAAAGCGTTGAAAAAGAAGGAAATATCCAAGCTGATCAACGCCGCGTTCCGTCGCTGTGGTCTGCGTGAAACGGTCATTTTTGCGGATAAGTTGATGCAGTCGGGCTTCACTTTTGCGACTCGTGCAGGAATATCGATTTGCGTGGATGACATGCTCGTACCAAAGCAAAAGCATGATTTGATTTCAGTTGCGCAAAGCGAAGTCAAGGAAATTGAGCAGCAATACACTTCGGGCCTTGTTACAGTGGGCGAGCGTTACAACAAGGTGGTGGACATCTGGGGACGTGCCGGAGATCAGGTTGGCAAGGCCATGATGGACCAGCTTTCGTCGGAAGAAGTAGTCAACCGCGTTGGCAAGACGGTTCGCCAAGAATCGTTTAACTCCATTTATATGATGGCTGACTCCGGTGCGCGTGGCTCTGCGGCGCAAATTCGGCAACTGGCCGGAATGCGCGGGCTGATGGCAAAGCCGGATGGATCCATTATTGAAACCCCCATCACGGCGAATTTCCGTGAAGGATTGAATGTGCTGCAGTACTTCATTTCGACTCACGGCGCGCGCAAGGGGTTGGCTGATACCGCGCTCAAGACGGCAAATTCCGGTTATCTGACGCGTCGTCTTGTCGACGTGACGCAGGATCTGGTGGTGACCGAGGATGATTGCGGTACGAGTAACGGCGTCGCGATGAAAGCCTTGGTGGAGGGAGGAGAAGTTGTTGAGGCGCTTCGCGAGCGGATTCTCGGGCGCAGTACAGCATCGGAAGTGATGCACCCGGAGACGCAAGACGTACTCTTTGCTGCAGGTACCTTGTTGAACGAGGAAGAAGTAGACCGGATCGAGGAACTTGGCATTGATGAAGTTCGCGTACGGACGCCTCTCACCTGCGATACACGGTGGGGACTTTGTGCAACCTGCTACGGGCGCGATCTGGGCCGCGGTGCAATCGTCAATGTAGGCGAGGCCATAGGCGTCATCGCTGCGCAGTCCATCGGTGAGCCCGGAACGCAGCTGACCATGCGGACCTTCCACATTGGTGGCGCCGCATCCCGGACTGCCGTAGCAAGCCAAGTCGAGGCAAAGTCAAACGGTACGGTTCGTTTCTCTCCCCAGATGCGTTATGTAACCAGTCCCAAGGGCGAGCGTATTGCAATCTCGCGAACGGGTGAAGTTCTCGTAACCGATGACAATGGCCGCGAGCGTGAGCGGCACAAGGTTCCCTATGGCGCAACACTGGCGGTTGACGATGGAATGACTGTCAAAGCTGGTCACGTGTTGGGTTCATGGGATCCGCATACGCGTCCAATCGTTACCGAATATGCCGGCGTGATCAAGTTCGAGAACGTGGAAGAGGGGGCAACGGTTGCCAAGCAGATCGACGACATTACCGGTTTGTCCACGTTGGTAGTCATTGATCCCAAGCGGCGCGGCACGGCAGGTAAAGGACTCCGCCCCCAGGTCAAATTGCTCAATGAGCAGGGTGATGAGGTAAAGATTGCTGGCACGGATCACCCGGTTAACATCACATTCCATGTGGGGTCTCTGATTACCGTGAAGGATGGTCAGCGGGTGTCGGTCGGTGAGATTCTTGCGCGGATACCGCAGGAAACGTCGAAGACACGCGATATCACCGGTGGTCTGCCGAGAGTCGCGGAACTGTTTGAGGCGCGCGCGCCAAAGGATGCAGGGATGCTTGCCGAAGTCACGGGAACAGTGTCGTTTGGGAAGGACACGAAGGGTAAGCAACGCCTGATTATTTCCGATCTGGACAACGTCGCTCACGAATTCCTGATTACCAAGGACAAGCACGTGATGGTTCATGATGGCCAAGTCGTGAACAAGGGAGAGACGATTGTTGACGGTCCGGCAGACCCGCACGACATTCTGAGGCTTCAGGGTGTAGAGGCGCTTGCGCGTTACATCATAGATGAGGTTCAGGACGTTTATCGACTCCAGGGTGTGCGTATCAACGACAAGCACATCGAGGTCATCGTCCGTCAGATGCTTCGCCGAGTGCAGATCGACGAGCCTGGAGACACTAGGTTCATTCCCGGCGAACAGGTAGAGCGTGCCGATGTGCTGGAAGAGAACGAAAAAGTCGCGGCCGACGGAAAGAAAATGGCGTCATTCAGCTACATGCTTCTAGGCATCACGAAGGCGTCCTTGTCGACTGATTCGTTCATCTCTGCGGCATCCTTCCAGGAGACGACGCGGGTGCTTACCGAGGCTGCAATCATGGGCAAGAAGGACGATCTGCGAGGCTTGAAGGAGAACGTAATCGTTGGGCGTCTCATTCCGGCCGGTACCGGGCTGGCGTATCACGCAGCCAGGAAGAATGCTCCTCCGCCCCAGAGCCTTTTTGAAGAACCTGGTGATGCCGCTGTCGAGCCAGCGGTTCCTGCAAGCACAGAGAACGCGTAGTAGTAGTTAGGAATCAAGTCGCTGCCTTGCGCCATCTTCTGGGGCGCTCTGGGCGGCTGACTTGAAAGAGCAAGCGTGTCGGGAAACGACCGGGAAGCAGTGCCCTAGTATTAGTGAGGGCAATTCCTTGACGTAATCGTTGATTTATGAGTAAAATCCAAGTCTTTTCGCATTGGTTCTGGCCCGGGACACCGGGTTAATTCCACTGATTTTTTTGGACAAATAATGCCGACTATCAGTCAGTTAATTCGCAAGCCTCGTACGAGGCCGGTTCTAAAGAGCAAGGTTCCTGCCCTAGCGGGATCGCCGGCAAAGCGGGGAGTTTGCACGCGCGTCTACACGACGACCCCAAAGAAGCCGAATTCGGCTCTGAGAAAGGTGGCCAAGGTCAGGCTAACCAATGGATTCGAGGTCATCAGTTATATCGGTGGAGAGGGGCACAATCTGCAGGAGCACTCCGTGGTTCTGATCCGCGGGGGGCGCGTGAAAGACCTTCCCGGCGTTCGTTATCACATTGTGCGCGGTAGCCTGGATACCCAGGGCGTGAAGGATCGGAAGCAGTCCCGTTCAAAATATGGGGCCAAGAGGCCAAAGGCTGCGTAGTCGCAGTCGAGCCATCG
>CANJXQ010000147.1 GCA_947478805.1 Betaproteobacteria bacterium
ATGCTGGTCCACGTACTCTTCCTCTGCGCGGTGGTGGTTTTCGGCCACCATCCGGAAATCTTCATCGGCATCCTGCTGTTCTTTATCGGCTATGCCACCGCCTACCAGCGCCACCAGGACCGGCTGATCCTGCGCGAAGCCCTGATGGTTGCCTTCTTCCTCGCCGGGTTGGTGGTGCTGAGCGGCCTGCAGCAGTGGTGGTTGCAGCCATTGCTGCTTGGCTTGGACGCACAGTCGGTGTTCTACGGTGCCACGGCGCTGACAGCCATTGCCGACAACGCGGCGCTCACCTACCTCGGATCAATGGTGGAAGGACTGAGCGACGAATTCAAGGTGGCGCTCGTGGCAGGCGCCGTGACCGGCGGCGGCCTGACCATCATCGCCAACGCGCCCAACCTGGTGGGCGCGGCGATGCTCAAGGGGGATTTTCATGAGGGCGCGATTCATCCGCTGGGATTGCTGCTGGGCGCCCTGGCGCCGACGCTGGTTGCGGTGCTTGCCTTCAGGGTGCTGTGAAGCGGGTGTGCATGCGTTAGGCGTGGCGGCGCTCGGCCGGCCGGGGCTGCTGATTGAGGTGGATGTCACGGCTGTCATCGACCACTGAGGTTGACCGAGGTCAACTATCGGCACCCATCACGGAGTAAGCTGGCGACTTACGTGTCGCCGGGGGGCGCCGCGTGCATCGAGCGACAGTCCCGAATCGCGGTCCCTGAAGTCGGCTCAGGCTGGGTTGAAGCTCCGGCAATTTCCCATAACGCAGCACAGCAAAGGACAGACGCCATGGCAATCCCCGGTTTTGATCCCAGCAAGTTCGGCTTCCCGGATATCAGCAAGATGATGGAGCAATTCAAGGTGCCCGGCATCGATGTTGGCAAGATCGTCGAGGCGCAGAAGAAGGACATCGAGGCGCTGACGCAGGCCAACCAGGCGGCGTACGCCGGCGTGCAGGAGCTTGCCAAGCGGCAGGCCGAGATCCTTCAGGAAACCATGGCCGAGTGGCAGACGGCGATGTCGCGGATGGGCAGCGGGGACACGACGGCCCAGGCAGAACTGGCGCAGAAGGCTTTGGGCAAGGCGGTCAACAACATGCGCGAGATGGCGGAATTGACGGCGAAGTCGCAGACCCAGGCCTGGGAGGTGATCCAGAAGCGCTTCCGCGAGAACCTTGCCGACATGATGAAGCTGATGCAGCCGCCGAAGTAACTTTGCGTGGCCATAACAGAAACGCTGTGATGGCCCCTGATGTAGGGGAGCGAGAGGCGTTATCGAACCGGCGCCTTCGCTTTGTGGCGCGCTAGCGCTTCGCGCACCGCGCCAGCACCTTGCCGAAGAGCGCGATGCCCTCTTCGATCTCCTTGATGCTCATGTGCGCCCAGGCGAGGCGCACGAAACGCTCTGCTCGCGGGTCGTTGGAGAACAGTTCACCGGCGCGCAGCGCGATGCCTTCCGCAGCCGCCGCGGCCGGCACCTTCGGCCAGTCGATCGCCTCAGACATTTCCAGCCAGAAGTAGATCCCTCCGGGTGGTGTGTCGAAGGCCACCCATTGCCCGCAGTGTTTCCGAAGCGCAGCAACTCCGGCGTCGCGCTTTTGCTTGAGCAGCAGTCGCGCGCGCTCCACGTTGGACGCATAGCTGCCGCTTACCAAGTAGCGCGCTAGCGCGCGCGCCGTGATCTGGCTCACGCCCAAGTCCTGGCGCACCGCGGCCAGCGCCTTCAGGGCGTCGGGGTGACCGGCCATCCAGCCGATGCGCAGGCCCGGCGCAATGGTCTTGCTGCAGCTGTCCGATTGCAGTACGCGCCCGCCGCCATCGGCCTGCGCGCGGTCGAGCGCCAGCAGCGTGGGCGGCGGCGGGGCATCGAAATGGAAGGCGTAGTAGCAGTTGTCCTCGAGGATCATGAAATCCCACTCCCGCGCGAGGGCGAGGAGACGCTGGCGGCGTTCCAGCGACAGCACCGAGCCGGTGGGCAGCTGGAAGGTGGCGATGGTGTAGACGAGCTTCACGCGGTGGCCGGCGGCTTTCAGCTCGGTGAGCCGCGCGACGAGTGCATCGATGTCCATGCCGTCACGGTCCATCGGCACGGTGCGCACTTCGGCGCCGGCCTGTTGCAGGTAGCCCAGCACGGCGCCGAAGGAGGCCTGCTCGAGGATCACGCCGTCGCCCGGGTCGATGAGCCCCGACACGGCAAGCGAGAGCCCATGCGAGGAGCCGTTCACCACCATGATGTTCGATGCGTCGAGCGCCTTGCTGCCGGGCACGTTGGCATCGCGCGCAGTGAGCAGCCTGGCGATTTCCTCGCGCAGGCCCGTGAAGCCGTAAGCCATTTCGGCGCGACCGCCGGGCCCTTGATACTTGCAGGCGGTGATGCCCTCGTCGTCGAAGACGGCGTTGAACGCGGCGCGCAATTCAGCGACGGGATAAACGCCCGGGTCGGGTTGCCCCTGGAAGAAATCGTAGCGGCAGGGTTCGGGCGGACGGTACTGGCCGACCGATGCGCTTGCGGCGCGCGAGGAGCGCAGCGATGCAATGGGTGAAGTCATGGCGCGGCTTCCTTGCAGGGTCTCAGCGACGCAGCATCAGGAACGAGCGTGTGCCGGCGCTTTGTGTGGACAGTGAATCGGGCATGAGCTTATCCTAGCCGCCTGCGCGATGGCGTGTCCGGTGCCGCAACATACGCATCGAATAACAGGGGAAGAGGGGAATCATGATGGGGTCAGGCAAGGCATTTCGCAGCATCGCATCCACAGTGTTTATCTGCGCAGTTTTCGCGGCATCACCTGGGGTGCTGGCTCAGGCAGCCAAGGCATCGCCTGCAACCATCGCAGCAGAAATGGATGCACTCATCAAGGCGGCCAAGGCCGAGGGGCAGGTGAGCTTCTACACTGCCCCCACCGAGAACACCGCCAAGCGCGTCGCCGACGCGTTCACTGCCAAGTACGGCATCCGCGTGCAGTTCGTGCGCCTGGCGGGCAATCCGCTGATGCAGCGTTACGCGGCCGAGGCGGAGTCGGGCAACTTCGCCACCGACATGATCATTCCCGCGGGGACCAGTTCCATCACGTTCGCCGAGGCCGGCATCAAGAAGGGCTGGCTCGAACCGGTGCAGGAACTGCCCGTTATCAAGAGCGGCGAGTTCCCCGCGCGCTTCATCTTCGGGCCCATGGCGCTGGCGCAGATCGGCGTGTGGAACATCGGTTACAACACCGAGAAGCTCAAGCCCGCCGATGTGCCGAAGGACTTCCCAGCGCTGCTCGACCCGAAGTACAAGGGCCAGATCATGATCGGCGATCCCGCGGCGGCCGATTCCTACGTCGAGTTCTACAGCCTCATGATGGACAAGTATGGGGAATCGTTCCTCACGCGCCTGAAGGCGCAGAACCCACGCTACTTCACGAGCACGGCGCCCGGTGCGCAGTCGCTGGCGGCGGGCGAGGCCTCCATCCTGATTCCCGCGCTGCCGAACTCCACGCAGGCGGTGAAGGACAAGGGTGCGCCGGTGGCGCTGGTGGCGCCGGAGGTGACCACGGGCGCCGAGTCCTACGTGATGCTCACGCATCGCTCAAAGGCGAAGAATCCGAACGCAGGGCGGCTGCTGGCGAATTACTTCCTCGCGCCCGAAGGCAACAAGCTCTTCAACGCCGACCCGGGCGGTGTGACGGTGTACGACCTGTCGGGCCTGCCCAAGGGGTATCAGTCGCCGACGCTGTCGGCCATTGCAAGGAAGCCGCTCATCCAGAAGCTCATCGGGCCGTAGCCCGGCCTGCAGCAGCTTTTGGCAGCATTCACCAAATCCATTCAAGAGAGAAGCGGGGTTTAGTTTTTACTTGTCAGTATGGTTTGGCGCTGGCACCGACGCAAAAAAGCGCTGCAGGATGTCGATGAAGGCATTCGGGTTGTCGTGATGCAGTAGGTGGCGCGTGGCGGGCACCGTCGCCCAGCGCCCGTCGGGGAAGCAGCTGGCGGTGTGCTTCGCCCCGTCAGCCAGCAGGATGTCGCTGTGCTCGCCGTGCAGCACCAGCACCGGGCAGGTGAGCGAGGCGGCGCGCACCATCATGCCTTGCAGTTCAGTCGCCAACGTGAAGGCCGCCTTCGTCGTGCGGTATTCCGTATCGAATTTCCAGGTCCACCGGCCATCCGGTAATTGCCGCGTGTTCTGGCTCAGCGTGAAGCGCAGCCGATCGGTGTTGCGCCCGCGGCCATCCTGCTGCGACATCTCCACGATGTCCTCGAAGCGCTCGAACGGCTGGTACACCGCCATCTCCCCGCCCTGGCGCGCCACGCCTGCCGTCTGCAGGTAGGGCCCGGAATCGCTCAGCACGAGGCCGCGCAGCGTGTCCGGGTGATGCAGCGCGTAGGCCAGCGACTGCAGCCCGCCTTGCGAGGCGCCAACCAGGAAGAATTTGTCGAGTTGCATTGCGTCCACGAGGCCGCGCAGGTCCTCGCTGCAACTGGCGAGGCGGTAATCCATCCCCGGCGCGCGGTCGCTGTCGCCGTGTCCCGGCAGGTCGAAGGCGATGCAGCGGTAGTTCGCCTTCAGCGCGAGGCACACGAGGTCCCAGCTGTGGGCGTTCAGGCGCCCGGCGTGCGCCAACACCACCGGCGTGGCCCGTGGGTCGCCCCATTCCAGGCAGTGCAGGTTGAGGCGCCCGGCGTTGACGCGGTGCTCGCGCGGCAGCGCGAAATCCGGGATGTCCACATTTCGCTCCTGCGCCAGTTGCCGCAGGTGGGCGACGAGGTTCGGCCCGGTGGTATCGACGTAGCCCAGGTTCGGCTGGCCGGTGTTCGATGCAGCAGTGTTGGACATGGTGCTCATTCAGAGGGTGCGGGGGACTGGCGGGGCGGTGCCCCTGGATAGTAGGGTCGATTGGACGGCACATCGAGCAGCCGGGGTGCCAACAGCGTCGCACGCAGGCCCCTTATTCCAAAATCGTATTAACAACTTCCTATAAAGTCGTTTGGTTTATGAGGATGCAACCCTATGATATTGCTTCTGGATTGGCCTGTCAGCCGATTTTCGGCTGGTCTGCCAAGGTCGGTCTGCCAAGGCCGGTCCGCCCCTCCTCCCTCCACCCTTGTATCCCTGATTTGGAGTTCCTGCACATGTTTGCTCGTCGATTCCTTGCATTGCTCGGGCCGCTCGCGGCAACAGCTCTGTTGCTGGTAGCGCCCGGTGCGGCACGCGCCCAGACCACGCTGCTCAACGTCTCCTATGACGTGGCGCGTGAATACTACAAGGACTACAACCCGGTCTTCGTGAAGTACTGGAAGGGCAAGGCCGGCCAGGATATTGCCGTCAACCAGTCGCATGCCGGTTCCAGCGCACAGGCGCGTGCCGTGGCCGACGGCCTCGAAGCCGATGTGGTGACCATGAACCAGGCCACCGACATCGACCTGCTCGCATCCCGGGGTCTGGTGGTTGCCGACTGGACCAAGCGCTTTCCAAACAATGCCGCGCCGAATTTTTCCACCATGGTGTATCTGGTGAGAAAGGGCAATCCCAAGGGAGTGAAGGACTGGGGCGATCTCGTCAAACCCGGTGTTGCCGTCGTCATTCCCAATCCCAAGACGGCCGGCAACGGGCGCTACACCTACCTCGCCGCTTGGGGCTATGCGCTGCGCCAGAAGGGCGGCAACGAGGCGAGTGCGAAGGCCTTCGTCACGGCGCTGTTCAAGAATGTCCCGGTGCTCGACACCGGCGGACGCGGCGCCACCACCACCTTCGCCCAGCGCAACATCGGTGATGTGCTCGTGACCTTCGAGAACGAGGTGTACCTGATCCAGAAGGAACTGGGCGCCGACAAGGTGGAGATCGTCTATCCGTCGGTGAGCATCCGCGCCGACAACCCGGTCGCGCTGATCGAGCGGGTGGTGGACAAGAAGGGCACGCGCGCCGTGGCCAAGGCCTACCTCGACTACCTGTACTCGGACGAGGCGCAGGAGATCGCCGCCAAGTACCACTACCGCCCGGTGTCGGCGGCGATCTCGAAGAAGTATGCGTCGACCTTCAGGCCGATTCCGCTCTTGACCGTCGAGGAAGTGTTCGGCAGCTGGGCGGCGGCGCAGAAGGCGCACTTCGCCGATGGCGGATCGTTCGACCAGATTTATCAAAAGTAATTCCGGATGCTTCGGTGCGGGAGCGATGGATCGCTCCCGCCTTGTTTTTTCCGGCCTTTGCCTCCGCGTCAATTGCAAGACTGACCTTCCGGACCTGTTTCGATGAGCCGCCGCACCCGCCATAACGTTCTCCCGGGTTTCAACCTGGCGATGGGCTACACGCTGTTCTACCTCGGACTGATCGTGCTGATTCCGCTGTCGGCGGCGTTCATCAAGACCTTCGCCCTGACCTGGGCGCAGTTCTGGGGGGCGGTCAGCACGCCGCGCGTGGTGGCTTCCTACCAGCTCACCTTCGGCGCCTCGCTCATCGGCGCGGCGATCAATGCGTTCTTCGGGCTGATCGTCGCCTGGGTGCTGGTGCGCTACACCTTTCCCGGCAAGCGCATCCTCGACGCATTGGTGGACCTGCCCTTCGCGCTGCCCACCGCGGTGGCCGGCATCGCGCTCACCGCGCTATGGGCGGAGAACGGCTGGATCGGAAGCTTGCTCAAGCCGCTCGGCATCAAGGTGGCCTTCACGCCGCTGGGCGTGGTGCTGGCACTCACCTTCATCGGGCTGCCCTTTGTGGTGCGCACGGTGCAGCCGGTGCTGGAGGACCTGGAGAGCGAACTGGAGGACGCCGCCGCGAGCCTCGGCGCCACGCGCTGGCAGACCTTCGTGCATGTCATCCTGCCCACCATCCTGCCGGCGCTGCTGACCGGTTTTGCGCTCGCCTTCGCGCGCGCCGTGGGCGAGTACGGGTCGGTGGTGTTCATCGCCGGCAACCTGCCGATGAAGACCGAGATCACGCCGCTCCTGATCATCACCAAGCTCGAGCAGTACGACTACAACGGCGCCACGGCGCTGGCGGTGGTGATGCTGCTGTTCTCGTTCGTGCTGCTGCTCCTCATCAATGTGCTGCAGTGGTGGGCGAATCGCCGGGCGGGGAGGGAGTCGTAGTGACGCCCTTCAACAGAATGAGTTGTGTCGCGAGGCAGCGCAGCTGGACGAGCGAGGGCCATGTCGATTCGTGCGCTTGCGCTTTGAAGCATGGGACGATCCTTGCGGTGTTTCTGTTTGCGGAGTTGCTCTAATGGCTGGCGCAACCACCATTCTTACGAAGCCGGTCGCCGGCGCATCTGTGGCGATCGACGTGCAGCGCAACAGGCGCTCCACCGAGGAGCACCCGGCGGTCAAATGGGGCCTGATCGGGTTGGCCGTCGCTTTCATGCTGCTGTTCCTCATCATGCCGCTGGTGACGGTGTTCTTCGAGGCCTTCCGCAAAGGCGTGGGCGTGTACCTGGCCGCGCTGAGCGAACCCGAAGCCCTGTCGGCGATCAAGCTGACGCTGCTGATCGCCGGCATCGCGGTGCCGGTGAACCTGGTGTTCGGCGTGGCGGCTTCGTGGGCCATCGCCAAGTTCGACTTTCGCGGCAAGGCGCTGCTCATCACGCTGATCGACCTGCCGTTCTCGGTGTCGCCCATCGTGTCGGGGCTGATCTACGTGCTGGTGTTCGGCGCGCAGGGCTGGTTCGGGCCCTGGCTGCAGGCGCATGACATGAAGGTGATCTTCGCCGTGCCCGGCATCGTGCTGGCCACCATCTTCGTCACCTTTCCCTTCATCGCCCGCGAACTCATCCCGCTGATGATGGCGCAGGGCGCCGAAGAGGAAGAAGCGGCCATCGTGCTCGGCGCCTCGGGCTGGCAGACCTTCTGGTACGTGACGCTGCCCAACATCAAGTGGGGCGTGCTGTACGGCGTGATCCTCTGCAATGCGCGCGCCATGGGCGAGTTCGGCGCCGTGTCGGTGGTGTCGGGCCATATCCGCGGCCAGACCAACACCATGCCGCTTCACGTCGAGATTCTCTACAACGAATACCAGTTCGCCGCCGCCTTCGCCGTGGCCTCGCTGCTGGCGCTGCTCGCCTTTGTGACGCTGGGCCTGAAGAGCTTCGTCGAATGGAAGGCGCGCGCCGAGCACGAGATTCTTCCCCTTGAAGCACCACGCACCTGAAACGCGCCGAACAGGAAGTCCACCATGAGCATCGAAGTCCGCAACATCACCAAGCACTTCGGCGATTTCGTCGCCCTCGACAATGTGTCGCTGGAATTCCCCACCGGCGAGCTGGTCGCGCTGCTCGGGCCCTCGGGCTGCGGCAAGACCACGCTCTTGCGCATCATCGCCGGCATGGAGATCGCCGACGCCGGTGAAGTGCATTTCCACGGCGAGGACGCCACCCAGCGCGATGTGCGCGAGCGCAAGGTGGGCTTCGTGTTCCAGCACTATGCGCTGTTCCGCCACATGACGGTGTTCGACAACATCGCGTTTGGTCTACGCATGAAGCCGCGCGCCGAGCGCCCGTCGAAGGAAGCGATCAAGGACAAGGTGATGGCGCTCTTGAAGCTCGTGCAGCTCGACTGGCTGGCCGACCGTTTCCCGGCGCAGCTCTCCGGCGGGCAGCGCCAGCGCATCGCATTGGCTCGCGCGCTGGCCACCGAGCCCAAGGTGCTGTTGCTCGACGAGCCCTTCGGCGCGCTGGACGCCAAGGTGCGAAAGGAACTGCGCCGCTGGTTGCGCCGGCTGCACGACGAGATCCACGTCACCAGCATTTTCGTGACCCACGACCAGGAAGAGGCACTGGAAGTCGCCGACCGCGTGGTGCTGATGAACCACGGCCGCGTCGAGCAGCTCGGCACGCCGGCCGAGGTGTATGACACGCCGGCCAGCCCCTTCGTGTTCGGCTTTCTCGGGCATGTGAATCTTTTTCATGGCCGCGCCCACGACGGCTGGCTGCACGTGGGGGACGTGGCGCTGGAGGCACCCGACCAGGCCGGGGCTGCGAACGCGCCGGCGGTGGCCTATGCCCGCCCGCATGAAATCGAACTCGACCGCTATTCTCCGGGCCAGCAGGGCATTCGCGTGCAACTGCTGCGCGCGCTGGCCTTCGGATCGGTGGCACGCCTCGAGCTGGAACGCGAAGACAATTCGGAACTGATCGAAGTGGAGATTCCGACCGAGCTGTATCGCAAACTGGCGCTCATCGAGGGCGAGTCGCTGGTGGTGCGGCCGAAGAAAATGCAGGTGTTCCTCGACCCCAGGGCCGCTGCCCAGGCAGGCGCCCCGACCATTGCCGGGAGCACATAAACCATGAACGCAAAGCCCCTTCCGGAAACCGTCTGGCGCTCGCCCGATGGCGAGATCGTCGCCTGCGTGGAGAAGCTCAAGGTGCTGCGCGAGAACCTGGAGGAAATCCAGGAACTTGCGCAGGAGGCGCTGGAGGATGCGGTCCTCATGGGCTGCGACGAGAAGCAGTTCCGCGAAGTGCTCCGGCAACTCACCGAAACGCTGCGCAATCCCTACGCGAAGGGCTGAGGGTTCGCCGGCTGTGTGGTACCGGTGTCAGTATTCAATGGATTGTAGTCCGACTGTCGATATGTCGATGATCATCGTGGCAGGATATGTTGGCGATTCATGGCGGGGTTTCCCGGGTACCTGACCGGGCTCATGGCGCTCCTCTCCTGACCGGATCGCCGCCCACGTGCCAGGGCGCACGGCCGACCGTGTCCGAAGACACGTGCCAACGAATCATCGCGACCTTGACGGCGTCGTTGATGAAGAGGCAGGCCACCATCGCATAGGCAAAGAGGGCCAGCGCCTGCGGCCAGGGCAGGGCTGCCAATCCGGGCAACCCGGCGAAGGTGAGCGCGGTGCCGATGACGACTTCCGCCACCACGGCAGCCATGACCGGCGCGCTGGGTCTGGTCGCCCAGAACCAGCGCCGCTCACGCGCGGAGACAATGGAGAAGGCGGCAAAGTAGAGCAGCGTCAGGAAGCTGAAGGTGCAAAGCGCATTGTCATTGACCGCTAGGTCGAAGCGCGACCAGCCGAACCACAGCGCCAGGAGCGCCTCCGCGACCATCTGACCTAGCCCGAAATAGCTGTACCAGTAGATGTGAGAGGATTTCACGAACTGGACATTATTTTGGAGGAACAGGTTATGCCGACCAAGCACCACAAGGCGGAGCAAATCGTTGCGAAGTTACGGCAAATTGAAGTTTGTATGGCGCA
>CANJXQ010000148.1 GCA_947478805.1 Betaproteobacteria bacterium
CATCACGCGCAAGCGGCACGCGGATTTTGTCACTGAAGTGGACAAGGCCGCCGAACAAGCCATCATCGACATCCTGTTGAAGGCCTACCCGGACCACGCCATCTTAGCAGAGGAGTCCGGCGCCCAAGGCGCAGCGCGCTCCGAGTACACCTGGATCATCGACCCCCTCGACGGCACCACCAATTTCATTCATGGTTTTCCACAATATGCCGTGTCCATCGCACTGCGGCACAAGGAGAACATCGAGCAGGCGGTGGTCTATGACCCGACGAGAAATGAACTGTTTACCGCCACCCGCGGTCGCGGCGCTTTCCTCGACGACAAGCGCCTGCGCGTGAGCAAGCGCACCGTCATGAGCGACGCACTGATTGCCACCGGATTTCCGTTTCGCGAGTTCCAGCACCTCGATACCTACCTCGCCATGTTCCGCGACCTGATGCCCAAGGTCGCCGGGATTCGCCGCCCCGGCGCCGCAGCGCTCGACCTTGCCTGGGTTGCTGCAGGACGGCTCGACGGATTCTGGGAGATGGGGCTTGCCCCATGGGACATGGCGGGCGGCGCGCTGCTCATCCAGGAGGCCGGCGGACTCGTCGGCGACCTCAGGGGCGAAACGGGATACCTCGACAGCGGCAACATCGTTGGCGGCAGCCCGAAGATTTTCGTCCAGTTGCTGCAAGCGCTCGCGCCCTACGTCCCGGCCTAGGCGGCACCCGGGCCGTCGGCCGCACGCGACTCCCGCAACCCTCCGCCACCACACACGCCGAGTCATGCCCTCTTTCGGTCCGCTCGCAACCAGGCTCCTTGGCGCCCTGTTAGGGAGGCGGGCAGTCGAGTCACTGCTGGGCAGCGACTCTGATGCCGCCGCCAACCTGCTCGTCGAGCGCGGCATCGCGTTGCACGAAAGCGGGCAATGGGACGAGGCCGAGCTTCTCTACCGGCAGGCGCTCGACGCGCACCCGCGCCACGCGCAAGCCACGCATCTGACGGGACTCCTGCGCCACCAGCGCGGCGAACATGGGGCGGCTTTGCCACTGATCGACGATGCAATCGCCATCGCCCCGGGCGTGGCGCTCTACCACTTCAATCGCGGCAATGTGCTGCTGGCATTGGGAAGGGACCACGTTGCGATTGAGAGCTTCGCCACGGCCACACGGTTGAACCCGGCTCACGCCCCGGCCTGGTTCAATCTCGGCAAGACGCAACTCGCGCTGAACCAGGCGACGGGCGCAGTGGCATCGTTGCGCAAGGCATTCGAGATGGCCCCCGAGACGCCCGGCCTGCGGCACGAACTGTGCGCCGCGCTGCTCACGCTTGGCGACGAATCACCGGATGACAAGGCGCCGTTCACTGAAGCCCGCGGGCTGCTGCACGACCACTGGCAGTCCATCGAGGAGCCGGTGGCCGGCCGGCTCATGCTCGCCTACTGCGACAACCAGCTTGGCCAGTGGAGCCGGGCGCAAGAGGCCTATCGCGACATCCTGTCCGGGAACCACGCGAACGACGTCATGCTCAAGGCGCACCTCAACTTCGCCAACACCTGCAACCAGCTGGGCCAGATGACGGAGGCGGTCGCGCACTATCGCGCCGCGCTGCGACTGGACCCCACGCTGGCCGACACAGCCTCGTCCATTGCTGCCTGCATCAACTACGATCCGCGCAGCACGCCGGCGGACGTGCTCGAGGCGCATCGCGACTGGGCGAAACAATTCGCCGCCGGGACGCGCGCCACCCGCCTGCCCCATGGTATCGACCGCAACCCGGACCGGCGGCTGCGCATCGGTTACGTGTCGCCGGACTTTCGCCGGCACCCTGTGACCGCGCTGTTCGCGCCGGTCATCGAGCGCCACGATCGAGGACAGTTCGAAATATTCTGTTACTACAACCACCGCGGCGCAGATGCAGTCACCGCGCGCATTCGAACTGCGGCCTCGCAATGGCGCGACGTTGCCGGCATCGAGCACCCGGTGCTGGCCGAACAGATCGTCGCGGACCGCATCGACATCCTCGTCGACCTCGCGGGCCACACCGCGCACAATCGCCTGCAGGTCTTCGCCCGCAAGCCGGCTCCCGTGCAGGTCGAGTGGCTTGGCTACTTCAACACCACTGGGATCGATGCCATCGACTATTTCATCAGCGACCCGCATTGCTCGCCCCCGGGACAGGAACAGTGGTTCGCGGAACAGCTGGTGCGACTGCCACACACGCGCTTTTGCTACGAGCCCTACCCGTTCATGCCTCCGGTCAATGCATTGCCGGCGCTGTCGAAGGGGCACGTGACCTTCGGTTGCTTCAACAACCTCGCCAAGATCAATGAGGGCGTGCTGTCGCTGTGGGCGCGGATCCTGGAAGCGGTGCCGGGCTCGCGGCTGGTGATCCAGGCGCAGGCGCTCGACGATGCACCGAACCGTGAACGCTTTGCGGCACTGGCAGCCCGGTGCGCAATACCACGAGACAGGCTGGAACTGCGCCCCTTCGTCCGGCTCGAGGAGGCAGCGCGCAACTATCACGGCATCGATATTGCGCTCGATCCGTTTCCGTTCTGCGGCGGCATGACCAGCTTCGAAGCCTTGTGGATGGGCGTGCCGGTCCTCACCCTGGCGTCGGAACTGGTCGCCGGCCGGCAGACGCTGTCGATGCTGCGCAATCTCGGCCTCGATACGCTGGTCGGCCGCGATGAAGCCGACTACCTTCGGATCGCCGTGGGGCTTGCGTCTGACCTTCCCGGACTCGCGCAATTGCGCCGGGACCTGCGCCAACGCTTCGAGGCATCGCCGCTGATGGACTACGATGCATTCACTCTCGCACTGGAGACTGAATACAGGCAGATGTGGCGGCGTTGGGTTGCCGAGACTGCCGTCACGTAGCGTCCGCCGCAACGCCGGCACGAGTCCCTTCCTCTTCCCGACTGGCGAAAATCGGCCCGGCTAGAGCGCAGCGCCCCCGGTTTCATGTAGGATGCCGCATGGCGCAGGCCTGCCATTCGGCTCGCCCATTCCAACCAACCACAGAGATGCACAATTTATGCTTCGAAGCCTCAGATCCATCGTGATTGCCGCAGCTGGCCTCATGCTCAGTACTTCGGCATTCGCCCAAATCAAGGTAGGCGTGGTCAACCTCGATCGCCTGATCCGGGAAGCCCCGGCGGCCCTCAGTGCGCAGAAGCGCCTGCAACAGGAGTTCCAGCCGCGCGAGAAGGAACTCGCGTCGATGTCGGACAAGATCAAGGCGGCGCAGGACAACCTTGCAAAGAACGGCCTCACCATGTCCGAGTCCGCGCGCCAGACGCGCGAGCGTGAATTGGTTGAATTGAACCGCGACCTGCAGCGCAAGCAGCAGGCCTTCCAGGAAGATCTCACGCAGCGTCGCAACGAGGCGTTGTCCGGCCTGATCGAGCAGGCCAATCGCGTGGTGCGCCAGGTAGCCCAGGCCGAGAAATATGACGTGATCTTCCAGGAAGCCGTCTACTGGAGCCCGTCCATTGACCTGACGGAAAAGATCATGAAGATGCTGGTGGAGCAGCCGGGCCAGAAATAGGTCCGCCCCTTGATCACAATTTGCTGATTAAGCCAAAGGTGGTCGAGCAGGCCACTCGAATTCGATAATATCTGGCCGTCCCCGCTCCCCGCAGCGCCAGGCTCATGCCGCCCCCGGGCAATACTCTGGAATCGGGCTGCTTCCTGCAACCACAGAATCCAGCCCGCTATTCCAACAGCTGGCCTTTCAGATCGCCGCTGAGGAACTTGTTGGGCCTGAGGAAAAACGCCAGCACCAGTGCGCCATCGGGCGATCGCGCAACATGCTGGTGTCCCTGGGGGCGCCAGACGTAGTTGCCGGCCTTCGCCACGCCCTCATCATCGACGATGCTTCCTGACAGCACGTAGGTCTGTTCGATTTCCACGTGCTCGTGCAAGGGCAGCTCCGTTCCCGGTTCCCAGCGGAACAGGGCGGTCATCAGCCCGGTTTCCTTGTCCTGCAACAGGATCTTCATCGAAATGCCCTTGGTCGGCGTGTCCTTCCAGGGAAGTGATTCCACGTCGACATACCAGGAATCGAGCGGACCGAGATTCCTGCCTTCAGACCAGAACGGTGTTTCAGCGGCCATGATTGCCTCCTTTGCGCGAGCTTACCAATTTTCCGAGCAGGCGGCAGTCAGTTCCGCGTGCGCCACGTCGCGATGGACACCGGTGCCCCATGCGAATTACAGTTGCTCACAACAACGATTGTCCGATGTAACACTTGCAGAAAGGAAACCGCCATGCCCGACATCGACCAGAACCCGCGCGACATCGAAGCCATCCACCAGTTGAAGGCGCGATATTTTCGCTATCTCGACACCAAGCGCTGGGCCGACCTGCGCCATCAATTTGCCGATGACGCGCGTTTCGGCGGGACCAATACGCCCTTCTCCGGCCCCGACGAATTCGTCGCCAAAACAGGCGCCCGACTGCAATCGGCCGTCACCGTCCACCAGGGCCACATGCCGGAAATCGTTCTCACCAGCGACCATACCGCGCGCGGCATCTGGGCCATGTTCGACTGGGTGGAGTTCGACACGCCCATCGCCGACGGCCGCGGCAAGGGCTGGCGCGGCTACACCGGCTACGGCCACTACGAGGAGGAATACCGCAAGGTGAACGGCGTGTGGAAGATCTCCTACATGCAGCATTCGCGCATCCGCATGAACCCGGTCGCTGGAGAACCGCAGGTCATGCTGGAAGGCTGGATGAAGACTTCGAAGGAAGACTGGCTCTCCGATCGCTAACCGGAGCAAGCGTCGCGGCCATCGCGAGCCGCGGCCTGGTGCCCCATCAACGGCGCAAGCCGTTGGCCGCGAGGAATGCCGACAGTATGCGGTTGAACCGCTCCGCCTCGTCGACGAACAGCGCGTGACCGGCCTCGCGGAACACTTCGATCCGCGTGCCCGGCCTGCCCTTGCGCAGCGCCACCGCCTGCGAGGCGAATTGCGGCGTCACCACGTAGAGCAAGGGCCGGCGAAAAGCGTGGACGGCGCGACGCCAATGCGCCCGCGGCACCGCAGACGGAAATAGCGACAGGCTTGCCTCCAGTGGCATGCGCAGCGCGCCGTCGCGCAGCGCCAGCAGTTCCGCCTCCGGCACCGGCTGGCGAAAGATCGCGCGCACGAATGACTCGACCGTGGCGTTGCGATCGCGCCGCAGCTCATCGGTGAAGCCGGTGCCCGGCGGCGGCGGAACCTGCGGGTAACCCTCACCGACGGAACTGTCGACAATCACCAATGCATCGACCGGCCCGGCGCCGTGCCGGCTGATGAAATGCAATGCCTCCAGCGCCCCGAGCGACCAGGCGACCAGCACCACGCGCGGATAACGTGAGACAAATTCGCGAACGTCCTCGCCGCGCCGTTCGATGTTGAAACCGCTGGCGGGCAATTCCGACTCGCCCTGCCCGCGCGGATCGAGCGCCGCTACCCGATGACGGGGACTCAATGCCTCGAGCTGCGAACGCCAGATGCGCGCCGGCATGCCCCAGCCGGGAACGAACGCAATGACAGGATCGTTTCGCCTGTCCTCGCGATCGCCCGATCGCGATGCGGGCCCGCCCTCGAGCACGTTCAGGCGAACCCCGTCCGAAGTCAGGAAAGCATTGCTAGACAGTCCTGGCACAGTATCGTTTCGCCGCTGAGCATCCTGGCTGGGTGGATCCTGATGGGCTTCCTGCGGCCAGGCGCTTTGCGCCGTTGGAATCGCCGCCAACAACAAGCACTGTCCAACCGCCCGCCACAGGGCCGGTGCGCGGGGCCCCGGCCTAACGGCCAAGGCGCGCCGCGCTTCGCAGTGCAACGCCCTTCGCGGCTTAGTTGCCGGCTTGCTGGGCTTCGCGGGTTGGGCCACGGCCCACCATCACGTTGGAGCGCTCATCGCGCGCATCATGGTACTGGTAGCCGAATGTGAAGGGCAGCACGTCGGGCCGCTGCTCGCTGTAGGCGCTGGCCAGGGCGGCCTGGAAGGCCCGCTCGAAGGGCGGGATCGGCACATCGTAACGCCCGTGAAGCCGCATCTGCCAACCGCGTGCAGCCAGGAACGAATACGGCAGGCCCGAATCATCCTGCACGAGAAAACCGCTGACATCGAGCAGGGTGTCGCGAATCTGCGTGAATTCGCGGCTGTGCATCAAGTAGGACGCCGACTTGATGAATGTGGTCGTGGGTCCCAGCGAGCGAAGATAAGTCAGCAATTCCGGGTAACGCGTCAGGCCCTCGTCGGTGACGTCGGCTGAAAAATATTGCATGCGCCGCACCACCGGCGAATTGGGTGCGCGAAACTCGATGCTCACGCCGCGCAACTGCGGCCGCAAGGACCGCCCCGCCGCCCGCGCCGGCCGGCCTGCGGGTACGCTCGCAGCGTCGGGAGGCAGCTTCAGCGGCACGATGCGCAGGATATCCAGCCCTGAAATGGCCATGGAAATCATCACCAGGGGCACCACGCCGTGCAACTGCGCGGTATGCAGCTGGCGTGCCATGTTCTCGGTGATGAAGTAGTTGCGATCGATGAAATCCCCGGTCGCCGCGCGAACATCCGCCAGCAGCCGCGGGAACTGGCGCTTGTTCATTTTCTCGATGTTCGGCGCATCCCCGAGGTGTTCCAGTCCGAACATGACAAAGGTCTCGCAGTCCGGGAACAGCCACCAGGCATTGAAGAAATCCGGTCCGCTGAAGGGATACAGGAGCGTCTTCCCGGAAGGACATATCGGCGAGATGGATGCATCGCGCCAGGAGGACATGGCGGCGACCCGCCCCGTGTTCAGTTTCTGCCAGGAAGCCTGCATGGCGGCGGAGTGCGCCTTCCAGACTGCAGTCTCGGCGAGCTCGAAATGCGCCGGATAGACCGGCGCACGGCCCGCCATCATGCGGGCGATGGAATTCATGCGCCATTGCGCCCCAAGGCCGGCGTCGGCTCGCAGTTGCGAGGACGTGTTCACCGCGGCCGGCACCGCGCCCGGCTGCATCAAGGTGAAGATCGCGACGATCAGTGAGACGGAAGTGAACTTCCAGCGGGCCGTTTGCCGGCTCTTATTGGTCTGTGTCAGTAGCATCGATAATCGTCGCGCGTGCGGGGTTCCGAATCAAGACGTCGCATTCTAACAGGCTGCGGCCAACCGCTTGACGTACTACCGACTCACCGGACCTCGATGGCAATCACCGCGTACTCGCGGCGACGCAGGCGATTGAGCAGGCCGCCGATGCGCTTCAACCAGCCATATTTGCGGTCCAGCAATCGATGGCCGCGTGGCACCTCTTCTCCGGTGACAATGCGCGCCGAGGCAGCAGCCCACTCGCCCTCCAGACGGCCGCGAATGTCGCAGGGCGCGATCCTGACCTCGCTGCGATTGCGGATCCGCTTCACCTTGCCTGCATCGGCCAGGGAATAGACGTACAGCGTCCCGCCCTCCTCGGCGAACCAGACCGGCGTGGCTACCGCCGCCCCGGTCTTTCGATACGTCTCCAGATTGAGGTAGTTGCTGCCCGCGAATGCCGCGAGCCCCGGGACAACCATCAAGCCCGGTTAGAACCGGTGACGGCGCGCCTGCACGCGCCTGCCCTTTGCAGGCAGATGCTCGTGTCCCTGAACTTGCGCATTGGCAAGACAGGTTTCGTAATCCTTGTAGCCGCGGGCCGACTCCGCCACAACGGACCGATCCACGGAGAGCTGTTGCCACTTCCAGCGCTGCTGACCATCAATGTAAAACCGCCAAATCACGTTCACGACCCTCATCCTCCCGCGATTGATTGTTCATTGACAAGGCGACCCGAGAACGAGTGCCAACACCTGTACCGGTGTTTTCGCGATCCCTACTGCATCCCGGGATGCGACAGGAGGCAAAGCTTCCCCAGCTCCGACTTGCCCCAGGCCAAACAGCCTGATCGCCAGTCTACCCGACAATGGGCTCCCACGCTCCTGGCCAGCCCCCGCCTACCGAGGGCCATTGCACGATGTCCGGAAACGCCCACGACGCAGAAATGCGTGAGCGGGCACGGCGAGGGCGCTGACTCCCCAAGGTGAAATGACGTAATAAGTTATTGATAAATCATATATTTATAGAGAATTTCGCTCACCCCGCCGCGGCCGCCCGATCACCCCGCCAACGACCATCATCGTGGCATTCAGGATAAAAACCGGCAGAAGTCCCAGCGCTGCCGCTACCAACCCGCACAGGGTCGGCCCGGTCATGCGGGTGAGGTAGTTGACGGTGAGGCGCAGCCCCAGCGCCTCGCCGGGGCGGCCTGAAGAGTGCTTGAACATCAGCATCAACGTCAGCGGGCCGCCGCAACCCACGCAAATGCCGAAGAGGAACGACACGGTCGCCAGCGCCAGGCCGCTGTCCGACAAGGGCACAAGAAGGAAAAACCCAGCCCCGAAAAAGAAAGTCGCCGACAGCAGCGCTTCCTCACCCATGCGCTTGATCAGTGCCGGCATGACGATGCGTGCGGCGAACGCCGCCACCGCATAGGAGGACATGACGACGCCAATGGTCGATGCCGACAATCCGATGCTATGCCCATAGATCGGCAGGTAAAAGAGGAACAGGTCAATCCCGAATTGCATCAGGCTGCTCAGCGCAAGCATGCGGCGAATCCCGGGCTCGGCCAGGGTCTCGAACGGGTTGACCGGGTTGGGGTGCGTATTTTGGGCCCGAGGCAGCATGTGGCCGCGCAGCACAAGCAAGGCAACTCCCGCCAGCGGCGACAGGGCGAGCACCAGGCAGGCTGGAGCGTTCCCGAGGTGATCAATAGAGAATCCAACAACGAGCGGACCGAGGAAATTGCCGCTCGCGGCGATGAGGCTGAAATTGCTGATGTTGCGCGTTCGCTCCGCGGGCGCGCTCAAAGTCCCGATCAGGCTCTGCAGGATCACATTGGAGAACGCCAGGGAAACCCCGCACAGCGCCGAAGCGCCAAATAGCGCCGGAACCGTGTGCGAGAAGAATGGCAGGAGCATGCCGACCAGGCCGCAGATACTGCCGAACAACAGCAGCCTGCGCCCGCCGATGCGGTCGAACATGACGCCGATCCCCCACACCAGCAGCAATGGCACGACATACAACATCGCGCCCAACAAGCCTACGGTAAAGGGCTGCGCCCCCAAGAACAGCGCATACAACGACAACAGGACCCGGGCAGCCTGGACCAGCGAAAAAGCCGCCAAGGCCAGGGCCAGGATCAGGCGCAATACCGCCCGGTTCGACCCGGGCGTCGGTGTTGGCGCGGGCCTAAGCGAGGTGATACAGCTTGACCGCGTTGTCGCAGGTGATCTTCTTCCTCAGGCGCTCGGGCATGCCGGCAAACTGCTTGTTGATGGTCTCCTGCGAATCCGGCCATACGCCGTCCGGGTGCGGGAAGTCCGAACCCCACATCAGGCAGTCCTCGCCGATCAGGTCGACCAGGCGCATGCCGAGGAAATCCAGCTGGAACGTCGCCTTGCACTGGCGCTTCCAGTACTCGCTCGGCTTCAACTTCAGCGGCAAGTCCTTGTACTGGTCGCTCAATTCGTAATCCATGCGCTCGAGCACGTAGGGGATCCAGGAGAGACCGCTTTCCGCAAATACCATGTTGAGCTTGGGGAAACGCTCCAGCGCGCCGCCGAACATCATCTGCATCAACGGATCGACAGCCGCCAGCGGCGACTTGCCCAGCAAACACGCGTTGTGGGCGCGCGACTCCGTCTGCGTCCAGTGCGCCGGGTCCGGCGTCAGCAGATAGGGTGTGATGTGCAGGTGCAGCGGCAGGCCCGCCTCGGCCATCACCGCCCACAGCGGGCCCCACTGCCGCTCGAAGAGCGGAATGGCATTGCCCGACAAGGACATCTCCAGTCCGCGGATGCCCCCCAACTTGGCCAGTCGCGTGGCCTCGGCCACCGCCGCCTGTGAATTGTTTCCCGGGATCAGACCCAGGCCGATCAATCGGCGCGGATCGGTCTTGCAGAAATCGGCCAGCCAGTCGTTGTAGATGCGCGTCACTTCCGCGCCGGCCCGGCTGTCGTTGATGCGGTTCACCGCACCGAGGATGCCGTACAGCACTTCAGCCTGGATGCCGTCCAGGTCCTGGTCCTGGATGCGCATTTGCGGGTTGGTGAGCCTCAG
>CANJXQ010000149.1 GCA_947478805.1 Betaproteobacteria bacterium
ATTCCTGGGTGGGCGAGTCCGGCGAAGCAAAGTCCGCGGACGGCCACGGCAAGGCGCGTGCCGCGCTCGCCAAGGTCGGCGGCCGGGATGCGGAGGTCGCGCTCAAGGCCGCGCGTGCCTACGGGCAAGCCGAGGGAGGCGGATCAAAGCCCGCGGAACAGAAGCACTTTCACCACCTGCACTGCGGCGTGACCATCGCCACCTGCACAGGAGGCGACCTTCGCCCCTCGGCCGACGGCGTCCTGGTGTACGACCGCAACGGCAAACGCGAGATCAGTGTGCCGCGCGGTGCGGCCTTTCCCGACAAGAGCGCGGTGTGGGATGAACTCTGCAGCGCGGTCGCCACCGGCCGCACCCCGCAGCACAACGGCCGTTGGGCCAAGGCGACGATGGAGGCGAGCATTGCGGTGCTGACCTCCGCGCGCGAGCGGCGCGAGGTGATGCTGAATCACCAGGTGGCGCTGATAGAGGACTGAGCACCGCTGGGCGTTATATCAGCGGTTTTATCGAAATCGACTTCTTTCAGGCGCCGATGCTTGGTTCCTTACAATAAAAGTTAAAGATTTTCCGGGTAATTACGGCCTGCCCGCTTTCGACCGCAGCCCCTGAATCCGGGAAACCGGTCGACCTGTCCCGATGTATTACAATTTAATTCTCGGTAATACTTCAGGACAAGCGGACATGACAACCAATCTGACGGTCAAAGGACAGGTCACCGTTCCCAAGGCGATCCGGGACTCGCTCGGCCTGCGCCCGGGCGACAAGGTCGTGTTCTACCGCGAGGCGGACGGCAGTGCGCGCATTGCGCGGGCCGAAGATTCCGGCGCGGTGGCAGCGCCCGATCGCAAGACCGGGATTCATGCCCTAGTCGGCGTCAACCGGGGCAAGGGCATCGCACGCACCACCAACGAGATCATGAACCTGTTGCGTGGCTACGACCGCGATGCCACCGACCCCGGCTTCGCGCCGAAAGAGACCACTGCGCGCAAGAAAAAACGCAAATGATCGTGGTCGATACCTGCGTCTGGATCGACATCTTCGATGCCGATCCGCGCTGGGCCGACTGGTCCGCCGACCGCGTGGCGGAATGGAAAGGCTACGGCCCACTCGTAATCAACGACACGATCTACGCCGAACTCGCCTCAAACTTCTCAACCGTTGAAGCGCTCGACCACAGCCTCGCGCTAGCCGGTGTCGAGTGGAAACCGATGTCGCGCGCGGCCTTGTATCTCGCCGGCCAGGCGCGCACGCTCTACAAGCGGCGCGGCGGACGGGCCGGGTTGCTGGCGGATTTTCTCGTCGGAGCGCACGCACTCACGCTCGGCTGTCCGGTGCTCACGCGCGATCCGCAGCGCTTCCGGTCGTATTACCCAAAGCTACGGCTGGTTCATCCCGGTACGCGAAGCACCGGTCAAGACGTGTGAGTTATCAAGACTGAATCGCAAATGGCAGGAATGCACCTGCGTTGCAGCGCCAAAGCTTGGGGGTTTTCTCAAAAGAGGGTCTTCTCGCGAAGACACGCCATGACAAGCTTGCCGTCATTGCCAGCGATGCGGATCGGGCCTATCCTTCAAACTGCTAAAGGAAGCATTCGTTCACCGATCCATGCTGGAACAACGAGAGCTGACCGATAGGATGATGGATTGCCTGATCCCGCCGATCAGCAATTTGCGCGTATTTTTCGGGGTGGCCGTTGAAGCGAAGTACGAGGAAATCAATCGTGGCCAATACGAAATTTGAATACCGCTTGAGCTTTGCCAGTCCTGCCTTCCTTGGCAACGCCCAACAGCAGGCGCAATGGCGCACGCCGCCGATCAAGTCGCTGATCCGGCAGTGGTGGCGAGTCGTCAAAGCACCCCAAGTTCGCTACAAGCTTTCAGACCTGCGCGCCGCGGAAGGCGCACTGTTTGGCACTGCATCGGATGATGGTGCAGTGAAGTCGCACCGGTCATTGTTGCGACTGCGCCTGTCCGCATGGGACGACGGCAAGCTTACGAACTGGCCACCCGGCGAACCGAAGACCAGCCATCCGGAAGTCAAATTTCCTGTGGGCAGTGACTTGTATCTCGGGTTCGGGCCACTGGAATACGCCAAGGGCACGGGAACAAGCCTGGGCGTCAGCAAGTCCAGCGGTCAGAGAAGAACTGCTATCGATGACAAGGCGCATGCCGAGCTGCGTTTGATGTATCCCGACGCCCACGGGCCCGAACTCGACGCCGCCCTGCAATTGATCGCGTGGTTCGGCACGCTCGGATCGCGCTCACGCAACGGCTGGGGATCAATGCAGATATCGCATGCCCAGTTCGAGCCGCTAACCCGCCCCAGCCTCGAAACTCTTCGCGTTACCCGGTCACTCGCCGACTGCCTGGATGAAGAATGGCCACACGCCATTGGCAAGGACAGTGCGGGTCCGCTGGTGTGGAAAACCCGCGTCACAGGCGATTGGCGGCAAGTGATGAAGGAACTCGCACGAATCAAGATCGCGTTCCGCACCCAACCAGGCTTATCGCTCACCAATGCCTCGCCCGGTACTTTTTCTAACCGCCACTTGCTGGCCTATCCGGTCACCAATCACCCGGTGAATGGATCGGAGTGGGGCGGGCAAGGACGATTGGCCAATCAGATTCGATTCAAGCTATTGCGCGAAAACAATCAGCTAGTGGGGGTGATCGCGCACCTGCCCTGCCGATTGCCGGACAGCATGGCCCGACAAGTACGCACTGATAAGGATAGTCAGTGTGAAGTTTGGCAAGCCGTTCACTCCGTCCTGGATAACAACGCTACAAGGCTCGCCTGACCATGATCTCTTCCTCGCCGATCTGGCGGAAAAAGCTCGCCGCCTGGCTGCATGACCCGGCAGAGAAAGCATTGGTGCTAATGCGCGACGAGGTTGGGCATGAACATGGATCGGTGGCGGTACTGCGCGCCGCACTTGGTATTGCCCGCGCCGACTTCGACAAACGCGCCGACTGGTTCGCCGCCGCCGCCGACCGTCCGCAGTGGCCGTTCGAACCCGGCCGCCCCCGCCCCTCCTGGGCCACGGTGCGCTTTGCCGACAATCCGGTTCTGATCCACCCCCTTTCAGGCGAGGAAATCGATCTCGGCAAACTGGACGAGATTCACGCCGCCCACATACGCGAGGTCAGCCTCGACCATTTCAGCGACCTGATCGAACTGGACCCGACCGGCAAACCCGACTACCGCCTCACCCAGTTGGCGTTCTGGCGATTCGGCCCCGAACCCGCACTCGTCGCTCCCGGAATAGGCGACCTTTGGCGCGTGCTCCCCGCCGATACCCGCGTACCGGATCATTCCATCTGGGCGCATCTGGACACGGTATCGGCACTTGCCGGCGCCATGACGGACGACACCCCGGCGCTTCTTGCGATGAGCTTCGGTCCGGTGCAGAGCTTCATCGCACAGGCGCGCTCCACCTCCGACTTGTGGGCAGGCTCGCACTTGCTGTCCTCGCTGGCGTGGGAAGGATTGAAAGTCATTTGCGAGGCGCTCGGGCCGGATGCACTGGTCTTTCCCAATCTGCGCGGCGTTGCGACGGTGGACAGATGGTTGCTTTCGGTCGCGGAACTTGCCGGCAAGGGCAATGCATGGCGCGAGCGCTTCAATGCGGTCGATTCCGAGTGGCTGGAGAAGGCCAGCGACTCAAACCCACTGTTCGCCGCCACCCTGCCCAACAAATTCATGGCCATCGTGCCGGCGTCCCAGGCCAAAGCGCTGGCGCAGCAAGTCGTCGACGCAGTACGTGCTGCCGCCCGGCGTTGGGCCGAGCAAGCGGCAGAACGAGTCTTCGACTCGTCCGGCAGCACCCAGGGTACCAATGACGCTGCTTGGCACAGTCAGATAGCAGCCCAACTCCAAGGTTTCCCGGAAGCGCACTGGGCAGTTGCCGAATGGCCCACTGCCGATACCGCCGATGGACTGCCTGACGCCACCCGACTGCGCAATGCCCTCGCTGCATTCGGAACAGAGAGCCTGTTTGGCGAAGACGTGTGGAAAGTGCTCAACCGCGAAGTCGCCGTGGACGGCGCGGCCTTCTTCAAGCCCAATCCCGGCATTCTTTACCCTGCCGTCCATGACCTGGCTGAGCGCACGCTGGCGGCGACAAAATCCCTGCGTCCCTTCGATGCATTGCCGCAACACGGCCACCGCTGCACCTTGTGCGGCGAGCGTGAATGGCTGACCGATAATGTTGTGCAATTATCGATCCCGGCGGGCCAGCGCAAGGACACGGCGTGGTCCAACCGGGCCGGGCAGTTCGGCATCAAACAGGGCGAACATCTGTGCGGTGTCTGCGCCATGAAACGACTGTGGCCTACACTGTTCGCCGAATCCCTTGAGGATCTCCTCGGCGACAAACCCGATCGTTTCGTCATCAGCACACACACGATGGCGCTCGCGACATCGCTCGGCCGCCTGGCGAAAAGCGCCGACGCATTATCCGACTCTCAACAGGAAGCACTTGCGGTTCTCAACGGCTGGATGCAACAGACCCCGCGCGTCACCGTACCTGCCTCGCTGAATCTCGCGCTGTCCCGCTGCGGCAATCCGGTGCTCAACTTCGTTGCAAGACGCCTGCCGGGACTCCTCGATGACGGGCGCGACAAGCCCGATCAGGCGATGGACGCGATCTCGGCAAAGATCAATGTCCTGCTGGGTGACAAGCCCGAAACTTACTACGCGCTTATCCAGATGGACGGCGATCACATGGGCGCATGGCTGGCAGGCAACGAAATCCAGTATCAGCGCAAGTTCCCCGACACCTGGCACCCGCAGGTACGCCATTCGCTGGATCGCTTTCGTAACGATCCGTCAGTGGATGCCTATCTCCAATCGTATCGACCCGCCTCGCCCGCCCGTCACGCAGCCATATCTGCCGCACTGAACGACTACTCCACGCACGTCGCCCGACACATCGTCGAGAACGTGTTCAAGGGCAAATTGCTTTACGCAGGCGGTGACGACGTGATGGCAATGGTGTCGGTGGACGACCTGATCCCGGCAATGCTGCTTCTGCGCGCGGCTTACAGCGGAGCAGGCGATGTGACCGACCTGCCAGGTGACATCGACCTCAAGGGCTTGAAGCTGGGCAAGGGCTATGTGCAGTTAAAAGGTCGGATCATGCCCATGATGGGTAGCCGCGCCACCGCCTCGGTCGGCGCAATAGTTGCCCACCATCAGGCACCGCTTTCCGCAGTATTGCGTCAGTTGCGCCTTGCGGAGCAGGCAGCCAAGGCGCATGGGCGCAATGCCTTCTGTCTGCGCGTGATGAAGCGCGGCGGTGGCGAAGTGGGCATCAAATCAAGCTTCTGGAATGCAGCAAGCGATTCGCCGTCGCTAAAAGACTCACCCGCCGGCTTCATCCTTCGTCTGGCCGATGCGTTGGTCACGAGTGATTTTTCAAGGCGTGCGATCTACAAGGCACAGGAATGGCTAAACGACCTCCCACCGCGCCCGAACGGTGATGACGCTGCCTGGCGCGACATGGTTGCGACGTACCTGGCTTATCAGTTCGATCGTCAAGGGGGCATAAAGTCCCTGGCGCTGGAAGCAGTATCGCTGGCCTGCGAAGGTGTGGCGCCCGCTGTCCCCGTGTCCGCTGAACGAGCGGCGCATCGGGAAGCGATCGCGCTGCAGAATCTTCTTGTCACCGCCGAGTTCTTCGCCCGCGAAGGCCGCGCGTTTGGCTGTGGAGTCCGCTCATGACAGCCTATTATTTTGTTCAGCCGCTCGACGTGCTGATGATCCGTGGCAACAAGAGCTTCGGTGGCGACGGCCAACACGGCGAGGCTGTCATGCCGCCCTGGCCCTCGCTTTTTGCCGGCGCTTTTCGTTCTGCGCTGTTGGGGAAAAATGCCGCGCAGCTCGCACGCTTTGCCCACGGCGAAAGGCTGCCGGGTGCGCTGGGCGATGTGCTCGGTACGCCGGCGCACCCAGGCAGTTTTTCGATCAACTGGCTGACACTGGCGTATCTGCCCCCTGCCCCGGAGAAGACAGGAAGCGTGGAGATCACACACGCCGTTCCTCTTCCCTCCGACCTCGTCGCCGTCGACGGTACGGGCACACCGATCGCACTACACCCCACAAAACTCCCGGAAGGCAGCGCTGCCACGGGTGCACTGCCGTTGACCGCACTCCTGCGGACACCAAAGCAAGCCAAGCCTGCCGCCGACCGCTGGCTCGCCGGATCGGAATTCAACGCGTATCTGGCCGGTACGCTGCCGTCCAGCACATTGAACCGCGCCGAGCTATTCCGGCGCGAAACGCGCCTTGGCATCGCTCTTGAAGCGGGTTCGCGCACGGCAGACGATGGCGCGCTCTACACCACCGAGGCCATCGCTTTCCAAAGGGGAGCCGGTTTTCTTGTCGGTATCGACGGCGAAGCGGGCCTGCTACCTGCGCGCGGCGTTCTGCGTCTGGGTGGCGACGGCAGGGGCGCCACTTACACTCGAGTCGACTTCATGCCGCCCGCCGCGCCGCTCCAGGCCGTCGTGGCAAGCAAGCGACTGCGCTTGATACTCGCGGCCCCCGCCATTTTCGCCGCAGGCTGGCTTCCCGATGGCGTAAGCCGGCAAAACGAACACGGCTTCCTCCTGCAAGGCAACGGCTTTTCGGCGCGACTCGCCTGCGCGGCTGTGCCGCGCTTTGACGTCATATCCGGCTGGGACCTGGCCCTCCAGCAACCCAAGACCGCGCAACGCGTCGTGCCCGCCGGCAGCGTGTACTGGTTCGACCAGTTCGAAGGCGACCCCGGCAAGCTTGCCGCATGGGTGGCGGGCGGACTGTGGGGCGATAATCACGACAGACAAAGGCGAGCCGAAGGTTTCAACCGCGCCTGGCTGGGAACGTGGAACTGAACTGGAGACATAAATGCAAGCCATCAAACTCAACGCTCACATCGACCAGAACCATCGCCTCGAAATCCAGTTGCCTTCCAATGTTCCGGAAGGCAACGCTGAAGTCATCGTTCTGATTCCTTCCGACGTTCCGAACGAGGCCCTGCGCCGGAACCATCTCGAAGCCCTCTTTGAACAGCTTGCCCAAGCAAATCATCCCGGACGATCGGCGGCGGAAATCGATCGTGAACTCGCCCGCGAAAGAGACTCTTGGGGCCCATGATGCGTCGCCTATACTTGGACAGCTGCGTTGTCATCTATGCCATCGAAGGGGCCGCGAGTTTGCGCAAGGAAATCTCCATCTTGCTCCAGTCGCCGAACGAAGACTCTCCTTGCGTCGTCTACACCGATCTGAACCGCCTGGAGTGCCGAGTCAGACCCCAGGCAGACAACCAAGCCGGCTTGCTCAGATCCTACGATGGTTTTTTCGCAACACCGGGCTACGAAAAACACACGCTGGATACGCGTACCTTTGATCTCGCAACCAGCATTCGCGCCGAGCACCGGATCAAAACGCCCGACGCACTGCATCTGGCCGCCGCCATCACCGCAGGTTGCTCGCAATTCTGGACCAACGATGCCCGCCTGGCGCGAGCCGCATCCGGACGGATCGAGTTGTTAGCCCTCAATCTACAAGTGCCCTGAAGGGAACCCCGCAATGTTCGAAGCTCAGCGACTCGTTTTCTATACCTGTGTCAGCCCGGTGCACATGGGCGCGGGGCAGGCGGTCGGCGCGATCGACAATCCGATCCAGCGCGAGGTTCACACGGGCCACCCGTTGATCGCCGGTTCGGGGTTAAAGGGCGCCGTGCGGCATCACTTTACCCGGACATGGAAGGACGACAGGCTCCTCGCCCGTCTGTTCGGACCGGAACGCGACGCCGCCGATCACGCCGGCGCAATCGCCTTCACCGATGCTGCGCTGGTCGCCTTCCCCGTGCGCTCACTGAAGAACACCTTTGTATATGCAACCTGCCCTTCGGCGCTGGCACGGCTGAAGCGCCTGGCCGGAACGACGGCAAACTGGGGCGTGCCCAACGTCGCGGAAGGAAATGCCAAAGCTGCCGGCGCCCCAGCGCTCGCCAATGGCCACTTGATACTGGAGGCATTCGATTTTGCCGCGACAATCGATGTCGGCGTAACCGCCGTCGGTGACTGGCTGGCTGCCAATGCACTGCCGCAAGGAGCCGAACACGAGTTCTTCCGCAACAAGCTCAAGACCGACCTCGTCGTGCTATCCGATACCGAATTCGGGCACTTCGTGCGACACGCAACGGTGGTGGAGGCGCATGTAAAGATCGACAACGACACCGGTGCCGCCGCCAAAGGCGCTTTGTTCTATACCGAAAATCTGCCGCCCGAAGCACTGCTTGCCGGGCTGGTGCTCGCAAGCGTCGAACGGCGCAAAGGAAAAGACACCGACGGACTGATGGATGCCGCTGGCGTACTTGCAGCCGTGCTGGGCGATACTCCCGAACGCAAGGGCCTCGCCGACCGCCTTCTGCAAGTCGGCGGCGATGCCACCACCGGCCGCGGCCTGATCGTGGTGCACCCTGCCGGGGAGGGCGCGTAAATGGCACAGACACTCGACCAGCAACGCGCGCAGTACGCTTGGGAATGCGCCAAGAGCAACGCGATGGTGGACGGCTACCGCGAAATGGCCAAGGGGGCGCCCGCGATGATCATGGGCAATGGCCTGATGTCCGCGCTGGCTTTTTACCAATCCAGAGCAGGAAGCAACCAGAAGCCCGCCACGCTGATCCTGTCCGATATTTTGGGTTGGCTCGCCAAGCGGCAGATCGTACCCAACAGCTTTCCGGTGGCGATGAAGGCTTTTTTTGATTCAGGGTCACAAGACTATATGCGGGCCACGGATGAAACCCTCGCCATGCTCAAATGGCTGAGGCAGTTTGCCGACGCGGTCGAATCCGCGGGCGCCTGACATGGCACAGGCCGCCGTTCCTCGATATGTAACTGATGCCTCCGGCAGCTTTTCGGATTGCCCGCCCGGGCATCGTTTCAATCTCTATTTCGAAATCTGGGAGGAACGCTGGACGCTCGGCAAGAAGGCCGACGCGCTGCGAAAAACCCTCTCCTGCAATTCAGTTGCAGGTCTGCTGGAGGGTTTGCGCAAGCGCCAGCAAGCGCTGGCCAACGCGTTGCCGGAGAACTGCCTGCATGTATTCGATGCTCGCGCGACGGCGCCCTTCGCCACCGGCCTTGGCCTTGAACACCCGGTAGAAAACGGCTTTGCCTTTCTTTCGCCGTACGGCTTGCCCTATCTGGCGGGCAGCGGCGTCAAGGGAGTGCTGCGTAAAGCCGCGGAAGAACTCCGTGACGATGGCGACACCGATATTTCGCAGCCAGTCATCGATGCCCTGTTCGGCAAAGAAGACGCCAACAGCGCCCGGCGTGGCGCTCTCAGTTGCTGGGATGTGTTCCCGCGCCCTCCCAAAGACGAAATGTCGATCGAGATCATGACCCCCCACCTCGGTCACTACTACCAGGGTGGCAGCAGCCCGCATGAAGCCGGGAAGCCCAACCCGATTCCGTTCCTTGCCGTGCCCGCCGGCTCCGCGTTCCGCTTTGTCGTCACCTGCGAGCCCGCATTGCTCGGGGATGCCGTCGATCTGAACGTGTGGAAAGATCTGCTCGACAGAATCACCCGACACGCTTTCGACTGGCTCGGCTTCGGCGCCAAGACTGCGGTCGGTTATGGGGCGATGGAAGACGACCCTCGCGCCCGCGAAGAACGGGATCGCATACAGCGCGAAGCGCAGGAAAAGCTGCAGCGGGAGCAAAAGGAACAAGAAAGGCTTCGAACTCTCGAACTGATGACTCCACTTGAACGCTCGATCCGTGAGTTCCTCGATGCCCGCACCGACAAGAACCAGCCCGAAGTCAGCGCGCTCATGCAGGGACTTAAAACCAGTCGTTGGAGCGGCGACGAGAAGCGTGAGGTCGCCCGCCAGGTCCGGGCGATCATGCAGGCCGCGAAAAAGTGGAAGGAGAAATCGGAGAAGAAGAATCCTGACAAGGATCGCGACTTCCAGGACTCGCTGCAGGTCCGGCGATGGATCGACGGAAACTGACCACCTTCCCCCTCGCCCGCTACCGCTTCGACTGGCGGGTGACTCGCCCCCTGCGGCTGCCCGACTTCGCAGGCTCGATGCTGCGCGG
>CANJXQ010000150.1 GCA_947478805.1 Betaproteobacteria bacterium
ACATCGTGGGCGTATGCAAACTCCTCAAGCTCGGCAGAACCCTGGCCGTGGGCGAGGTGGCCTTGTACTCGCACGGCAGCGACGAACCGGTGGCGCACGCCGTGGGCACCTACGCCATTCCGCGCTCGGGTGGATCACAGTAAGGCTCGTCTTCATGCGCCCGATTGCGTGGTCATGCAAGGCGCACCTACCCCGTCATGATCAAGAAGCCCAACTTGTCATCAAACAACTGTTTTTGTAGCGACCCTGCTCTCAGGTAGCGGCACATGTTATGGCGGCGAATTGCGCTCGGCGAGTCCGGACACATGCGCAATGCGCGAAGGAATGCAATGCGCGACACGCTGAGTCAGCGGGTCTACGGACTGACGCTGGGGTCGAGGAATTCATGTTCCATAGCGATCCAATCGCATCGACACGAACCGAATTGCTCCGGCATCGCGCAATCCTTTATCTACAAAGACCCGGTCAGGCCCCGCCGGCCCGTACAGTGGGGCGGCGTGAACTATGCAGGCTAAAAAGCGCCGTCGCAAGCGATGGACGGCTTACTCACCCAGGCCAATAGCATCGGCTTTGCCATCTCGATTACCGGCGTTGAACTGATCACCGGGCTGGCGCAGCACTATCTTTTAGGGACGCTCTTGCCTTGGCTCGGGTTGGCCCCATTGCTCGGTCCGCTAGCCATATGGCCGGTGTTGCGCGTTCGATGATCGCATCCACCCGCGGCGCTTTGGTCGGTTGTGCGAAAGAGCGGGGCCATCCTTGCGTTCACCAAGCTGCGCCGACGTTAGCTGGGCTCGGTGCTCTCAGCCATTCAAATGGACTGTCCGATACCACCGCAATTTGGTCCACACCTGGTGGAGTTGGCGCATGAGCAATACCACGACACCAATCCCGACGCGAAGACGGCGAGGTGATCTATGTGCCCGTACCACTTTGGCCTGCGTCACGCCCCGCTGGCAAGGACCTCACCGAGCCTTGCAATGACGGCCATCTGGTCAAATTGGCCGAGCGCTTCGTCTTCCGCCGCGTTCCCTACTGCATCGTTTTATCAACTGATCCGTCGTCGTATATGCACAAATATCCCTTCCGACTGACGCGCCAGTCAGTTAAGATACGGTGCATCCCGAGGGCCTACGCCAACGCGTCTGGCTCTCTTTTATTTCACCGGGAAGGAGTCGTTTCAATGGGAACAGTGAGATTCGAGCGCGAAGGACCGATTGCCTGGATCACATTGGACAATCCCGCGAAGCTCAACGCGATCAACTCCGAAATGGCCCGGCAAATCAGGGAAGCCTTCGAAGAAATCGAAACCAACCCCGACATCCGCGTCGCGGTGATCAAGGGCGCTGGTGACAAGGCATTCTCGACAGGCGGCGACATGAGTGGCTATGTCGCCGCCAACGTCCTCGGAGACGAGGGGTCCGGCGAGCCTGCCAGCATACCCAAGCCGGACCTCGTCACCAAGCCCATAATCGCCGCCGTCCATGGCTATTGCCTAGCCGGCGCCTTCGGGCTTGCGATCGGCTGCGACCTGCGGGTTGCAGCAACCAACGCCCAAATGGGTCCCAGCGGATTGAAGCGCGGCGTGGTGCCGGGTGCCCAGCAGACCGAGCGACTCGTCAAACTGGTGCCGTTCGGCAAGGCGCTCGAGATTCTCCTGCTATCCAGGTTCATCGGTGCGCAGGAAGCGCTGACGTGCGGCCTGGTGCAGCGTGTTGTCGATCCTGCGGAACTGATAGCCGCGGCGCGCGAATGGGCCAACACCATCGCCACCTTCAGTCCGCGTGCCGTCAGGGACACGAAGAAGCTCGCCTACGACGCGCTCACGATGGAATGGAAGGCTTCGTTCGAGCATGGCAAGGATGTCATGAAGAGCAGTTTCCAGACCGAGGACGGAAAAGAAGGTTTCCGCGCATTCCTCGAAAAGCGTCCACCGCAGTTCACGGGCCGCTGAAGATCCGGGCCCACATGACCATTGCAAAACATCGCCGGGGCGTCGCAGCCACGGGCCAAAGGAGCGGCGTGCACTCCCGCGTGAGCCGCATTCGCAGCCTCGTGGAAGACCGCGACCTGCTTGCACTCAATCGCAACCGACTCGCCGACACGGCGGTGCGGATGTTCCGCGAAAACGGGTTTCATAACACCTCGACACGCGACATAGCGAGGGCCGCGGGCATGAGTGCAGGCGCCATGTACCAATACGTCGAGCAGAAGGAAGACCTGATGGTCCTCATCCTTCAACAGATCATACGCACCTACGAGGCGAACCTGTTTCCGCTGGCAACCAGCGGCACTCCCGCGCGCCAGCGCTTCCGGGAAGCGATTCGCATCTACTATCGGCTGCTGGACGACAACAACGAGAAGATTGATCTCTTCTTCCACGAGTACGCCAACCTCAGCCGCGACACTAAGCGCCACATTACCGAGAACGACGGCCGCGTCTTCAACGCGCTCAGGCAGATCGTCCTGCAGCGCGTGAAGGAAGACGGACTCGGCTCAGTCGACACTCTGTTCCTCACGCACAACATCGTATCGATGGGCCAGATGTGGTCGCTCAAGCGCGGCCTGTTTCGCGGCGTAATGACGCTCGACCAATACATCGCCCAGCAGCAGGCCTGCCTGGAAAAGTTTCTGACGCCATGACAGCATTGATCAACTATCAGTACAGGAGATAAGCGATGAACAAGCGTACTCTTTCAGTTTCCAGGCGGGCCTTGCTTGGCGCCGCGGCCACACAGGCTGTGACTGGCCTGCTGCCTGCCCAGGCCTTCGCGGCGGCCGAGCAGGACTGGCCCACACGTCCGGTGAAGATCGTGATCGCAGTGGGCCCGGGATCGTCGAGCGACACGCTCGCGAGAATCATCGCGCCGCGGCTGGAGATGATCTGGAAGCAGCCGGTCATCATCGAAAACAAGCCCGGCGCGGGCGGCATCATCGGGACGGAATATGCCGTGTCCGCCACGGACAACCACACGTTTCTGCTCGCCTCGCAAAGCTCTTTTCTACCGAAGTTCACCAAGAAGGACCTGAAATCCGACCCGTTCGTGGATCTCATCCCCGTCTACCGGATGATCGAGTACCAGATCGTGGTTGTGACGAATGGCGAGACCGCGAAACAGGCCAGGACGTTTATGGACATCGTCAACCTGAGCAAGGCCAAAGAACAGGGGCTGTTCTTCTCCGGAACGGGGCGGACCACCATCTTCAACATCACGATGGCGCTGGTGAACAAACCGTTCGGGCTGAAGTACACGGCGGTCGATTTCAACAATGTCGGCGCGATGAACCTTGCCGTGATGCGCAATGACGCCCAGTTGCTGGTCAACACGCCCAGTTCCGTGCGGGCGCACTTCGACACGGGCACCCTCGTGCCGATCCTTGCCGTGAGCAAGCAGCGCTACGCGGACCTGCCAAACGTTCCCGCCGTGGGTGAACTGCCTGGCTTCCAGGGCTACTTGCCGGTTGTCTGGAACGGCATGATGGCTCCGAAGGGCACGCCGCTCTACATCGTAGAGCGGGTCGCGCGTGACCTGCAGTTCGTGTTGCATACGTCCGACGTAAAAAAGCAGATCGAGACCCAGTTGACGGGCCTCGTTCAGCGATCTTCGCCCAGCGCGCTGGCAAAGGACCTGCGCGAGGAAGCGCAGGTGTGGAAAGACCTCTTCGCGTCGATGAACGTGAAGCCCGAGTGAAAAATACGACATATGCTTGAACTCGAACTCTCCCCCGAACGCCAGCAAATCAAAGAGGCGGTTCAGGCTCTGTGCGACCGCTTCGACGACGCTTACTGGCGCGAGAAAGACGCGACGCACACCTACCCCGTCGAGTTCCAGAAGGCGATGGCCGAATCGGGCTGGCTGGGCATCATGATGCCGCCCGAGTACGGCGGCGCGGGCCTGGGCATTACCGAAGCGGCGCTGCTGATGCAGATCGTCGGTAATTCGGCCGGCGCGCTCGCTGCCTGCACCACGATTCACATCAACATCTTCGCGCCGCACGCGATCGTGGTGCACGGCACCGAGCAGCAAAAGAAGGACATCCTGCCGGGCCTGATCACCGGCAAGGACCTGACCGCCTTCGGCGTGACCGAGCCCGACGCAGGCCTAGACACCACCAACATCTCCACACGCGCCGTGCGCAAGGACAAGGGCTATGTCATCACCGGCCGCAAGATGTGGATGTCCACCGCGCAACGCGCCAACAAGATGATGCTGCTCGCGCGCACGACACCCATCGAGGAGTGCAAGAAGCGAACGGACGGGATGTCGCTGTTCTACACCGACCTGGACCGCAAATACGTCGAAGTGCGAGAGATCCGCAAGATGGGCCGCGCCGCGGTCGATTCCAACGCGGTCTTCATCGACGGCCTTCCCGTGCCCGAAGAGCACCGCATTGGCGCCGAAGGCCGCGGCTTTCATATCCTGCTTGACGCGATCAACCCGGAGCGCATTCTGGTGGCAGCAGAGGCTGTGGGCATCGGCCGCCGCGCATTGATGAAGGCAACGCAATATGCAAAGGACCGTGTCGTCTTCGGCCGTCCCATTGGCATGAACCAGGGGATCCAGCATCCCCTGGCCCGCAACTGGATGGATCTGGAAGCAGCCGACATGCTGGTGTGGCGCGCCGCGCAGCTCTACGACGCCGGACGGCCCTGCGCACCCGAAGCCAATGCCGCCAAGTTCCTGGCAGCGGAAGCGGCGCTAAAGACCTGCGAGCAGGCGGTACGCACGCTGGGCGGCATGGGCTATGCGGCCGAGTACGACGTCGAGCGCTACTACCGCGAAATCATGGTGCCGAACATCGCACCGGTCAGCCGCGAAATGATCCTGAACTACATCGGCGAGCGGGTGCTTGGCCTGGCCCGGTCGTACTGAAATATCGCAGGAAAAGCATGGCTGCCACCACACTGGCGCAGGACACAGTCAAGCCGCCCGCCGACGCACAAGGCATGTCGATCGAGCTAGCGCAATACATGGCGCGCGTTATCAACACGCCGTTGTCCCGCGCAGGCATCAAGGCGGCGCGGCGCCTGACTCTGGACAACTTCATCGTCTCGCTACGGGGCGAGCGCCAGCCTTGGACACGGGAGCTGTGCAACTGGTCGCGGCGCTTCGAGGGGTCCGGCTTCGCTCCCGTGCGGGGCGCGGACTGGATGGCGCACGCTTCCATCGCGGCCATCGCCCAGGGGACCGCCTCGCACGGCTACGAGCTGGACGACGCGCACGACGAAGCACTCAGCCACGCGGCTCGGTCGTGATTCCGGCCGCGTTCTCCGTCGCCGCAGCGACGAATGCCACGCAGATGCAACTGCTGCACGCCGTCGCCGTCGGCGATGAGGCGATGGGACTGGTTGGCTACACCGCCGGTGGCATGGAAACCGTGCACAGGGAATTTCATCCGACCTCCGTGTCCGTCTTGCTAGGTGCCGCCGCCGCCTGCATCAGCCTCTACGCGTACCAGAGCGACCGCGAAATAACGGCACAGGAGTTGGTGCTGGGATGGGCCCTGGCGCAGGCCTGCGGCCCAATGCGGTTTTCCGCCGGATCCGATGGCGGCGCGCGGGCCGGTGTGCCAACCTCCAGGGACCTCGGACTGGAGAGCCTGGACTTCTACACCGTCAACGGTCATTTCGCGTCTAAGGTATTGCCGGCGCCGATCGCGCAGGCATTCAACGCGGTGCTGCGCAAGGCACTTGCCGACCCGGTGGTGCAGGATAGGTTTCACGAACTGTCGCTGGCGCCCCCGTCCCCGACCCTGGCCGAATCGGCTGCCGAAATCGGAGAGCAGAGGGTGTTCTGGAAAATAGCCTTCGCGCCCGCACGTTAGCCTTCCATCAACCGAAAGACCCATGACACGACAAGCAGATTCTGCACACGATGCGATTGCCGGCATCCGGCCCGGCGACAAGGTGGTCATCGCGGGCTGTTCCGGCGTGCCGGCTTCGCTGCTTCGCGCACTCATGGAAAAGTCACACGAGCTTCCCGGCGTCACACTTTACTCCGGCATGATCAGCGGACCATCGAACTACGACTTCATCGCGCCACCCTACGACAAGCGCCTGCGCTATGTGACTTGGCACATGCCGCATGCCTACATGAAGGGGCTGCCGGGGCCAAGCGTGGAGTTCCTGCCAATCTCCTGGGGCCGTATCCACCGCTTCCTGCGCGACCTGCAGCCTGACGTCGCGCTGATCACCTTGTCACCCGAAGACGCCGGACAGCACAGCCTGGGCGTGAGCGTCGGTTACCACCATAGCGCCATCCAGTACGCGCGAACCGTGATCGCCGAGGTCAACGACCAGATGCCCTGGAGCTTCGGGCAGTCGCGTGTTGCGGCGTCCGATGTGGACGTGATGCTTCCGGTGTCGCGCCGGCTCGATCCCTTCGACCAGCCGACGCTAAACGACCCGGTGCTCGCGAAGATCGGCGACATCGTGGCGACGCTGATCCCGGATGGCGCAGCGCTGCAGATCGGCGTCGGCGGCATTCCATCTGCCACGCTGTCCGGTTTGCAGCGCTTGGGCCGACAGGTCTCGCTATTTTCCATCGTCACGGACGAAGCAGTGGACCTTGCACGCAGCGGCGGCATCTGCCCGATCACCCCCGGCGGCCCGAGCATCATGGCGGTGGAGGCACTCGGCACGCAGCACAGCTTCGACTTCATCGCGAACAATCCGCAGGTCCACATGCTGCCGTCCACGCGCATCCAGAACCCGGTGGACTTAAGCCGCCTGGACCGCTTTTATTCGGTCAATTCCTGCTTGGAGATCGACCTGCTCGGTCAATGCAATTCCGAGATGCTCAACGGCACGCAGATCAGCGGCATCGGCGGCAGCACCGACTTCATCGAAGGCTCATGGCTTTCCGAGCACGGCATGAGCATCGTCGCGCTGCCATCGGCCACGCGTGGCGGCCATTCGCGGATCGTGCCGATGCTGGCCGCGGGAACGGCGGTGACGCTTCCGCGCCATGCCCTGCACACGGTGGTGACCGAGTACGGCATCGCACGCCTGTTCAACCTGTCCGCCCGCGACCGGCGCGACGCGCTGATCGCCATCGCCCACCCGGACCACCGCGCAGAACTGCGGCGTGGGCCGCGCTAGCGCTCGGCGCAAGCGGCGGCCCATTCAATCAGAGACATTGATCCTGACGCGGCGCCCGCGGGAACTCAGCGTCCCGTCCACTGTGCCGTGCGCTTCTCGTTGAATGCTGCTAGGCCCTCGCGTGCGTCCTCAGTCTGGATCATGGAAGGAATAGAGGTTTCGGTGAACGACATCATCTCGTGGAAATTCATTGATTCCACGGCGCGCATTGCGTACTTGCCGCGCCGCAGCGCGATCGGCGACAGCGCCACCAGCTCCGCGACCAGCACGTCCACCGCCTCGTCCAGCTTCGCGGCCGGAACGACCTCATTGACGATGCCCAGCGACAGCGCCGCGGCCGCGCTGATGGGTTGGCCTGTCATGCTCATCCGGTTGAGCACCCGCGCAGGAATCAGGTCGCGCAGCACTGTGAGGATCTGCATCGGAAAGATGCCGATCTTAATCTCGGGCAAGCCGAACTTGGCAGTGTCGACGGCGATGGCCATGTCGCACATACCGAACAAACCCATGCCACCTGCCAGGCACAGACCGTTGATGCGGCCCACGATGGGAACGTCGCATGCGTGCACGGCGCGCGTGAGTTCGCCCAGGGGCGACTGCAACCTGGAAAAGTCGGGCTTAAACGGTGTGTCGCCGGGCGTCAGGTCAGCGCCGGCACAAAAGGCCTTATCGCCGGCGCCAGAGAGCACGATCACCTTGACCGAGGTGTCGGCAGATGCGGCGAGGAACGCGTCGCGCAGCGCGATCATCACGTCGTTGGTGACCGCGTTGCGCCGTTGCGGGCGATTCAGTGTCAGCCTAAGCACTGCACGGTCACGCTGGACCAGCAAGTCTCCGCCGGCAGCGTTATGCGTGGTTGGGGATTGATTCAAGGGGCGTCTCCTGTTGGCAAGCGCTTCGCGCCGGAAGTTGGGACGCAAGGCAAGGAAGTCCTGTTGACAGTAGCGCATGATACCCACAGAATCGTGACCGGCGAAAGGCCTATGGCCTCCCTGTGCAACGCGAACAAACATCGGAATAAAGCATGCAGTCCAGCCAATACCTGCGCATCGGCGGTGCCTGCGCTTTCTGGGGCGACAGCAACAAGGGCGTGGAACAGTTGGTACGCCGCGGCAACTGCGACGTGCTGGTTTTCGACTACCTTGCAGAGCTCACCTTATCCATCATGGCGGGTGCTCGCGCCAAGAACCCAGAGTTGGGCTACGCGAGCGACTTCGTCTCTGCTGTCGCGCCCCTGCTGAAGGACATCAAGGCTCGCAAGACCACACTCCTGAGCAACGCTGGGGGCATGAATCCACAAGCCTGCGCCCGTGCGCTGCGAAAGGCGTGCGAAGCTGCTGGCGTGACGTTGCGCATTGCGGTTGTCGAAGGCGACGACCTTCTGGCACAGCAAGCGGCGGTGCAAGGCGCCGACGTGACGGAACTTTTTTCCGGCGCACCGCTGCCCGATGTGTTGACCAGCATGAACGCCTACCTAGGCGCCCTGCCGGTGGTCGATGCCCTGCGCCGGGGCGCCGACGTGGTGATCACCGGGCGCAGCGTGGACAGCTCGCTCGCGCTGGCCGCGCTCGTGCATCACTTCAACTGGAGCTTCACCGACTACGATCGCCTTGCCGCGGCCAGCCTGGTCGGCCACATCCTCGAGTGCACCACGCAGACCACGGGCGGCCTGTTCACCGATTGGTGGAAGGTGCCCGGGTGGGACAACATGGGTTACCCGATTGCCGAGTGCGACGCCGACGGCAGCTTCGTCCTGTCCAAGCCCGAAGGCACAGGCGGCCTGATCACGCCGCTCGTCGTGGCGGAGCAGATGCTGTACGAAGTGACCGATCCATCCAACTACCTGTTGCCCGACGTCATCTGCGATTTCAGCGCAGTCACCATCGCCACCGCAGGCGACAACAAGGTACGTGTCAGCGGCGCCCGTGGCCGCGCGCCCACGCCCCAGTACAAGGTCAGCGCGACATGGCTTGACGGCTGGCGGCTGTCGACGACTCTCACCTTCGTCGGCACCGACGCCATCGCGATGGGCAAACGAGCGGCGCAAGCCATCTTCGAGCGCAGTCGGCGGCTGATAGCTGAAGCCGGCCTAGCGGACTTTACGGAAACGCACATCGAAGTTCTTGGATCGGAAGTGCCGAGCTTTGGTGAACAGGCAAAGCAAGCCGCGCGCGAGGTGGTGGTGCGCCTGTCAGCTAGGCATCGCGACCAGAGTGCGCTGCGCATCCTCGCGGTTGAAATTTCACCGATGGGCATCATGGGCGCGCCCGGCACCACAGGGTTCAGCGGCCGACCCAAAGTGTCACCGGTGTATCGCCTGTTCTCGTTCATGTGGGACAAGCAACGCGTCCCCGTCACGGTCGAGATCGACGGCGAACGAGAGGCGGTCACCCTGGCGCAATCGGCACCACCAGGCGCGACCGCTGCGGGCCAGCGTTACGACGCTCCCGTGATTGCCGCCGGGAGCCGACGTACGATGCCCTTGTCCGCAATCGCGGTTGCACGCAGCGGCGACAAAGGCGACACCGCGCATCTCGCCGTGATTGCTCGCAAGCCGCAGTTCGCGCCATTGATCGGCGAGCAACTCACGGCGCAAGCAGTGGCGCTCTGGTTTGCGCATCTCGCACGCGGAACAGTCACCCGCTACGAGGTCCCGGGTGTCAACGCGTACAACTTCGTACTGGAGCAGTCATTGGGCGGTGGTGGTGCGGCATCGCTGCGCAACGATCCGTTGGGCAAGACACTGTCGCAAGTGGTCCTGTGCCACCCGGTGAGCGTGCCCGCTGCGTGGCTGGCCGATACCGATGCCGGTTATGAGGGCGTGGTTGCGCAGTGATGGCGCCGGAACATATCCAGTTGCCGCATCCGCGCTTCGTCGTCGGAGCCACCGCGCTGTACGCGCAGCTTGCGACCGTGCTGCGCAACCGCATCCTGAAGCGTGATTGGGCAAGCGGTGCAAC
>CANJXQ010000151.1 GCA_947478805.1 Betaproteobacteria bacterium
GCCGGCCCGAAATCGGTGCTCGGCCTCGACCCCGGCATACGCACCGGCTGCAAGGCGGCGGTGGTGGATGCCACCGGCAAGCTGCTCGAGACCGCCACCGTGTACCCGCACCAGCCGCGAAACGACTGGCAGGGCACGCTCGCCACGCTCGGGCGCATGATCGTGCAACACAAGGTGGAACTGATCGCGATCGGCAACGGCACCGCGAGCCGCGAGACCGACAAGCTCGCCGCCGAACTGATCAAGCTGGTGGTGGCGAACAAGCCCGAGATGAAGATCGCCAAGATCGTGGTAAGCGAAGCCGGCGCCTCGGTGTACTCGGCCTCCGAATTCGCGGCGCGCGAATTTCCGGATCTGGATGTGAGCCTGCGCGGTGCGGTGTCGATCGCGCGCCGCCTGCAGGACCCGCTCGCCGAACTGGTGAAGATCGACCCCAAGGCGATCGGCGTCGGCCAGTACCAGCACGACGTCAATCAGCGCGGCCTGGCTCGCATCCTGGATGCCACCGTCGAAGACTGCGTGAACGCGGTGGGCGTGGATGCGAACACCGCATCGATCCCATTGCTTTCCCGCGTGTCGGGCCTGAACGGCATTCTTGCGAAGAACATTGTGGAATTCCGCGACAAGAACGGTCCCTTTGCCAACCGCGGCGCGCTGCTCAAAGTGCCGCGGCTCGGTGACAAGACCTTCGAACAGGCGGCGGGCTTCCTTCGCATCGCCGCCGACGGCCCGGAAGCGAATCCGCTCGATCGTTCCTCGGTGCACCCCGAGGCCTACCCGGTGGTGGAGCGCATCCTGAAGAAAATCGGCCGTGGCATCACCGATGTCATGGGCCAGTCGCAGGTGTTGAAGGGACTCTCGGCGCAGGACTTCACCGACGAGAAATTCGGCGTGCCGACGGTGCGCGACATCCTCGCCGAACTGGAAAAGCCCGGCCGCGATCCGCGCCCCGAATTCAAGACCGCCACCTTCCAGGACGGCGTGGAGACGCTCGCCGATCTTCGACCCGACATGGTGCTCGAAGGCGTGGTGACCAACGTCGCCGCCTTCGGTGCCTTCGTCGATATCGGCGTGCACCAGGACGGCCTCGTGCACGTCTCGGCACTCGCCAACCGATTCGTGAAGGACCCGCACGAGGTGGTCAAGCCCGGCCAGATCGTGAAAGTGAAGGTGATGGAAGTCGACGTGAAGCGCCAGCGCATCGCGCTCACGATGCGGCTGGACGACACCGCCGCCACCGCGAATCGCCCCGGAGGCGGTTCGAGCGCCGGCCCGCGTCCGGCGGGCAACGACAGCACAAATCGTGGCGGCGGACGCCCGAACCGCGATACGCGCAACACCACCCGCCCCGCGATGGAAGCCAAGGGCCCGAGCGCGATGGAACTGGCGTTTGCGAAGCTGAAGAAGTAGCGGGTCAGCGGGGCACGATCCCGCTCCGGTGCCGCGAAGGCGTCAGAGCGGAAGATCGATAAATGTTGAACATTTATCGGAAAAGTGAACGACTGGTGCGTGAAAGCGGGCGGTTGACGTCCATTTCTGGTGCGTTCCCCACGGAACTCTGCCCTTGCTGACACGCATCGCCCGCCCGTGGCAGGATACGCACCGCATCCCCGAAGGCTCACGGCATCCGCCCGCGACCTCGCGCTTCCAGCAAAGACCCGCCCACCATGTTCCAGCAAGCGTTCAGAAACATCGATGACGTGCTCCGGAAAGAGGCCGGCTGCACCACCGAGCTCGACTACACCGAGCAGACCTCCTGGCTGCTGTTCCTGAAATACCTCGACGGCCTGGAGCAGGACAAGACGATGGAGGCGGAACTCGAAGGAAAGAAGACCACCCACATCCTCGACAAGCCCTACCGCTGGGAAAGCTGGGCCGCGCCGCGGGACAAGAGCGGCGCAATCGACCACAACAAGGCGCAGACCGGCGACGACCTGATTGACTTCGTCAACCGGAAGCTTTTTCCGTACCTGCAGGGCTTCAAGCAGAAGGCGAGCGGCCCGGACACCATCGAATACAAGATCGGCGAGATCTTCGGCGAGATCAAGAACCGCATTTCCAGCGGCTACAACTTGCGCGAGATCATCGACCAGATGGACGAACTGCGCTTCCGTTCGCAATCGGAAAAGCACGAGCTCTCGCACCTCTATGAAGCCAAGATCCGCAACATGGGCAACGCCGGGCGCAACGGCGGCGAGTACTACACGCCGCGTCCGCTGATCCGAGCGATGGTGCGGGTGGTCAAGCCCAAGATCGGCGAGACGATCTACGACGCCGCCTGCGGTTCGGCGGGCTTTCTCTGTGAAGCCTTCGACTACCTCAAGTCCGGCAAGAGCCTGACGACTAAGGACCTCAAGACCCTGCAGGAGCGCACTTTCTACGGCAAGGAGAAGAAGTCGCTCGCCTATGTGATTGCGATCATGAACATGATCCTGCACGGCATCGAGGCGCCGAACATCATCCACACCAACACCCTCACCGAGAACATCGGCGACATCCAGGAGAAGGACCGCTACGACATCGTGCTCGCCAACCCGCCCTTCGGCGGCAAGGAGCGCAAGGAAGTGCAGCAGAACTTCCCGATCCGCACCGGCGAGACCGCGTTCCTGTTCCTGCAGCACTTCATCCGCAGCCTGAAGGCGGGCGGGCGCGGCGCGGTGGTGATCAAGAACACCTTTCTTTCCAACACCGACAACGCCTCGGTGGCCCTGAGAAAACTGCTGCTCGAATCCTGCAACCTGTACACCGTGCTCGACTGCCCCGGCGGTACCTTCCAGGGCGCGGGCGTGAAGACGGTGGTTCTGTTCTTCGAGAAAGGCTCACCGACAAGAACGATCTGGTACTACCAGCTCGACCCCGGACGCAACCTCGGCAAGACCAATCCGCTCAACGACGACGACCTCACCGAATTCATCGACCTGCAGAAGAGCTTTGCCGATTCACCCAAGAGCTGGAGCGTGGCGGCCAAGGACGTCGATCAAGGAACGTTTGATCTGTCGGTGAAGAATCCGGCGGGTGGCGAGGAAGTGGCGCACCGCAGCCCGCTGGAAATCATGGATGAGATTGCGGCGCTGGATGACGAAAGTGCAACGACGCTAGCGCGCATTAAGTCATTGCTATGAAGCCTGGCTGGACACTGAAGACACTCGGGGAAATCTGCGAGATAGAGCGCGGGGGATCACCTCGACCTATTGAGAGCTTCCTGACCAACGATCCAAACGGTATTAACTGGATAAAAATCGGCGATACCAAAGGTGTTACCAAATACATTACGCAGACGGAAGAGCGAATTCGGCCAGAGGGTGTAAAGCGCTCTCGAATGGTCTATGAAGGCGACTTTATCTTGTCCAATTCGATGAGTTTCGGACGACCTTACATCATGAAGACGACTGGTTGCATTCATGACGGATGGTTAGTCTTGCGACCGCGTGAGCCGAAGATCAATCAAGATTTTCTTTATCACGTCTTAAGTTCCGACCTCGTATTTCAGCAATTCGATTCGCTAGCAGCAGGCAGCACAGTAAGAAACCTGAATATTGGGTTAGTTCAGGGCGTCAAGGTTCCGATTCCTTCTCAAGCTGAACAGCAGCGCATCGCCGGCATCCTCGACGAAGCGTTTGACGGCATCGCCACCGCCAAAGCTAACGCCGAAAGGAATCTCCAAAACGCCCGCGCGTTGTTCGAGAGTCACCTTCAAGCTGTATTTACCAAGAGCGGTTCAGTCCGGAAAGAGAGGCTACTCGGGGATGTGTGCTCCATCACCTCCACTCTCGTCGACCCAAGGAAAGAACAATTTCGCGATCTTGTTCACGTTGGCGCGGGAAACATCGAATCTCTCACCGGCGTGTTCGTTGACCTAAAAACGGCACGCGAGGAAGGATTGATATCGGGCAAATTTTTGTTCGATGATTCAATGGTCCTATACAGCAAGATCCGACCGTATCTGCGAAAAGTGGCTCGACCGGATTTCGACGGCTTGTGCAGCGCAGACATGTACCCCCTGGTGCCATCACCCAACGAAATCACTCGCGACTACCTCTTTCATCTCCTGCTTAGCAAGCACTTCACCGACTACGCGATTGCCGGGTCCGCGCGTGCCGGCATGCCCAAAGTCAATCGAGAGCATCTTTTTGAGTTCCGCGTCTGGCTGCCTCCGGTTAAGACTCAGATAAAGCTGGCCGAAACTCTTGACGCCTTGCACGCTGAAACCCAACGTCTCGAATCCATCTACCAGCGAAAACTGGCCGCCCTCGACGAACTTAAGCAGTCGCTGCTGCATCAAGCCTTCAGCGGAGCCCTCTGACTATGCCTGCCACGATCCGACAGGACAAGGCGTGGCTGCTGGCCACGGCAAGAGCACTTGCCAAGCAATTGAAGATTCATAGCCAGGGAACGCGTCTGCGCATAAAGCAGCCAGAACGTGCAACTTCGACAAACACCGATGGCTGGAGCGCCGTACTGGGCAACCTTGGCAAGGGTCAGCCGCGCCTTGAGTTATGGCTAGACAGGTTCTCTGGATATCCGGAACGCAAGCTATTCGCCTGCTTTCGCTCGGAAGTGCGGGCGCCTGTCGTTGCCCTGGCCCGACGCGTTTCCAAGAAGCTTTGGCCAGCCCGGGTGGTGACAATGAACGATACGGTCAACGACGAGTTCGTCTCACTCACTCAACGACTGGGGCGCTCCGAATTCAATGTTCCGATTCTGGAGAATTACGAGGGTGGCCGTACTTTCTACGGCATCTACGATCAGACCCGTCTCGCATCCGAGCGCATCAATCCTCATTTTCTCAATCGCGCGGTTGCCTTTTTCGAAGACGTCGCCCGGTCGCTGCCCAATGCAACGCAGGAAGACGAACAAAGCGAAGTTTTCCCTCAACACGAAAACCGGAAGCATGTCGCATCGCATTTGCTGCGCGAGCGCAGCCGACTGCTGGCGACAGAACGAAAGATTCTGGACGACTACAAATGTCAGGCGTGCGGCATGCGCTTTGAGCATGTCTACGGAAAACGCCTCGGCCAAGGCTTCGCCGAAGCGCACCACCTCGTCCCGCTGAGCCAACTCAAGGGAGAAGTTCGCACCAGAATCGAAGATCTACGGACCGTCTGTGCCAACTGTCATCGGATGCTGCATCGCATGGACGGGAAACGCGGCGATCTGGAAAAGCTTCGCAAGATGCTCGCCAAGCGTCCAAAACGGCGGGCCGGTGGGCGTCAGGGCAAAGTTCCACCCGCCTAAATATAATGGCCGTCATGGAGCGCATTCAGTCCGTCAACGCAGATCGAATTGCCTGGTGTTGTGCCGATCGCGGCATTACGCCCGGTGAGCTTGCGTCTGAAGTGGGCATTGCCGAAACCAGCATCCAGCGCGCGATGGATGGCGAAGACGGCCTGACCTTCAATCAGCTTCGCAAGATCGCGGAATATTTCGGCCGGGGCATGCTGTTTTTCCTCGAGACCGAGCCGGTCGACGAGCAACAGGTACACACCCCGCAGTTCCGCACGCTCGCCAACCAGAAGCCGGACCTCTCCGCCAAGGTCAAGGCGCTGATCGAGCGGGTGGAGAAGCAGCGCGCCATCTACCTGAGCCTTCGTGAAGATCTGGATGACGCGGATCTGCCGGTATTCGATCCGCCGGAGCTTCCCGCAAAAAATCCCGCTGCAGCGGCTCGAATTGTCCGTACCTGGCTTGGCCTGGCTGAGGAAAACAATTTCGAGAGCTACCGGGCGGCGGTCGAAGCGCGTGGTGTGCTTGCCTTTCGCAGCAACGGCTACAACGGCAAATGGCAGATCGCAAAGGAAAACCCGATCCTCGGGTTCGCCCTCTACGACCCGGTGTGTCCGGTGATCGTCATCAAGAAGCGTCGTTGGGAAACACAGCAGTCCTTCACCCTCATGCACGAACTGGGGCACCTGCTTTTGCACAAGGCCAGTTCCATTGACGACGACCGGGACATGCAGGCGCAGGAAGGCCGCGAACGCGAATCCAACGCGTTTGCGGGTCACCTTCTGGTGCCCGACGCGTTTCTGGCGACGATTAGGGATGACGAACGCCCGCGCGATGTAGCGGCTTACGACGAATGGCTTTTTGAGCCGAGGCGCAAATGGGGCGTGAGTGGTGAGGTGATCCTGCGCCGGCTGCTTGATGCCGGCCGCCTCGACCAAAACCTCTACACGGCGTATCGCCAATGGCACATCCGCCCCGAGGCCGCCGGGGAAGAAGACGGTGGCAGCCGCGCTTACCGCCATCGCGAGCCGAAACATGTGTTCGGCGACACCTTCGTCCGGACGGTGCTTGAGGCACTCAACGCCCGCCAAATCACCCTGGCCAAGGCCAGCAGCTATCTGGACAGTCTGAAGATCAACGACCTGCACCAGTTAGAGCGGCTTTATGCAGGTCATTGATGCGTCCTCGATAATCTACGCTTGGGATAACTACCCGGAGAACCTGTTCCCGAAGCTCTGGGACTGGATCGCGGATGAAATCGCGCACGGGCGCCTCGCCATTCCCGGCGTGGCCTTCGAAGAAGTCGGACACAAGATTCCCGAGTGCGCGGAATGGCTGAAAGCGCATGAGATCAACAGGCTTCCCGGCAGCGCATCGATCCTCGCGGAAGCAATGCGAATCAAGGGTGCAGTCGGCATACGAGACGATGACTACCACCCCAAGGGCGTTGGCGAGAACGACCTGATCATCATTGCGACCGCCCTCGAACACGGCGCAGAACTTATATCCGACGAACAACGGCAACCGAATCCCCCGAAGGAACCGCGTCGAAGGAAAATTCCGGCGGTTTGCGCCATGCCCGGTGTAAATGTTCAGCACATCACGTTTATCGAGTACTTCAAGCGTGCTGGAACGGTGTTTTGATAGGCTGACATGAAAACGATTTCCACCCTCGAAGCGCAGATCGATCTTGAAGCGGTTATCGCGGACGCTCAACAACAACCTGTGCGCCTGATCGACAACGACCGGGTGGCAGGCGTGTTTGTCAGCGAGCGCGACTATGCGGCGATGCGCGCGTTCTACAGTCAGCGGCTGACGCAGTCGATGGATCGTGCGGCGGACAAGGCATCCGCCGCGGGAATGAATACAAACATTCTTGACCGGCTGCTGCACGATGAAAGCTGATTTCCTGCCAGTTGCCTCCTTCATGGTTCACCGCTTCGTAACGTGATCCATTGAACGAAGCCGAAACCCGCGCCGAGCATATCGACCCCGCCCTCAAGGACGCGGGCTGGGGCGTGGTGGAGGGCAGCCGCATCCGGCGCGAATACCCGATCACGCCCGGCCGCCTCGAAGGCGCGGGCAGGCGCGGCAAATCGCTCACCGCAGATTACGTTCTGGAGTACCGCAACACCCGGCTTGCGGTGATCGAAGCCAAGGCCTGGGATGCGGAACTTACCGAGGGCGTGGCGCAGGCGAAGAACTATGCCGGCAAGCTCGCCATCCGCTTCAGCTTTTCAGGCAACGGCCGCGGCGTGTACCGCATCGACATGCGCGAAGGCACGGAAGGCGAAGTGCCCGGCTACCCGACGCCCGAGGAACTCTGGAACCTCACGTTTGCCAAGGCCAACGCCTGGCGCGACCGCTTTGCGGCGGTGCCTTTCGAGGACAAGGGCGGCTCGCACCCGAGCCGCTATTACCAGGACATCGCGGTCGAGCGGGTAATGCAGGCGGTAGCAGACGAGCGGCAGCGCATCCTGCTGACGCTTGCCACCGGCACCGGCAAGACCTTCATTGCCTTCCAGATCGCGTGGAAGCTGTTCCATGCGCGCTGGAACCTCGGCCGCGAGCCGACGCGCCGGCCGCGGATATTGTTTCTTGCCGATCGCAACATCCTGGCGGACCAGGCCTACAACGCGTTCTCCGCCTTTTCTGAAGATGCGCTGGTGCGCATCGACCCGGCGGATATCCGCAAGAAGGGCAAGGTGCCGAAGAACGGCAGCCTGTTCTTCTCGATTTTCCAGACCTTCATGAGTGGGCCGCCGAAAGACGGGAAGCCTTCGCCCTACTTCGGCGACTACCCGCCGGATTTTTTCGACTTCATCGTGATCGACGAGTGCCATCGCGGCGGGGCGAACGACGAGAGCAACTGGCGCGGCATCCTCGATTACTTCGCGCCCGCGGTGCAACTCGGCCTCACCGCCACGCCCAAGCGCCGCGACAACGTGGACACCTACGCCTACTTCGGCGAGCCGGTGTACGTGTATTCGCTGAAGGACGGCATCAACGACGGATTTCTCACCCCGTTCAAGGTGAAGCAGATTGCCACTACGCTGGACGACTACGTCTTTACGCCCGACGACCGGCTGATCGAAGGCGAAATCGAGGCGGGCAAGCGCTACGAGGAACCGGATTTCAACAAGATCATCGAAATCCGCGAGCGCGAGGCGCACCGGGTGAAGATTTTCATGGAGCAGATCGACCAGCGCGAAAAGACGCTTGTGTTCTGCGCCACGCAGGGCCACGCGCTATTGGTGCGCGATCTGATCAACCAGACGAAGACCAGCCGCGACCCGAACTACTGCCAGCGGGTCACCGCGGAAGACGGCGAACTCGGCAACCAGCACCTGCGCGATTTCCAGGACAACGAAAAGACCGTCCCGACGATTCTCACCACCTCGCAGAAGCTTTCCACCGGGGTGGATGCGCGCAACATTCGCAACATCGTGCTGATGCGGCCGATCAACTCGATGATCGAATTCAAGCAGATCATCGGCCGCGGCACGCGGCTTTACGACCACAAGGACTACTTCACAATCTACGACTTCGTGAAAGCGCATCACCATTTCAGCGACCCGGAGTGGGACGGCGAGCCGCTTCCGCCCGAATCGGCCGCAACCCCTACCGCTTCCACGCCGCCCCCGGCTGACCCCGGCGTTCGCGAACCGAAGCCGGACTATCCCGCGCGGCAGAAGGCGAAGATCAAGCTCGCCGACGGCAAGGCCCGCACCATCCAGCACATGATGTGCACGACCTTCTGGCACCCCGACGGCACGCCGATGTCGGCGCAGCAGTTCATGGAAATGCTGTTCGGCAAGCTGCCCGAGTTTTTCCGCGACGAGGACGAACTCCGGGCGATCTGGAGCGGGCCGGACACGCGCAAGAAGCTGCTTCAGGGGCTGGTGGAAAAGGGCTTCGGCCGCGAACAACTTAGCGAGATGCAGAAGATCATCGATGCGGAGAACAGCGACCTGTTCGACGTGCTCGCCCATGTGGCCTACGCGCTGCCGCCGCTCACCCGCGAGGAACGCGCCGTCCGCGCGAAAGCGGCGATCAGCACGCAATTCAACGACAAGCAGCAGACCTTCCTCGACTTCGTGCTTTCGCACTACGTAAGCGTGGGCGTGGACGAACTCGACCAGGAAAAGCTCACGCCGCTGCTACGACTGAAGTACCACGACTCGATCGCCGACGCGGTCGCCGACCTAGGCCGCCCGGACGAAATCGGCAAGGTGTTCAGCGGGTTTCAGAAGTACCTGTACCAGCCGGCGGCTGGCTCTCGCTAACGCCCGCCTTCCGATTCAGCTCGGCCGATCGACTCGTGCCAGAAATTGGCATGATCGTGCCAAGTTTTGGCAGGATTCTGCGTCGTCTTGAGCCCTAAAAAATTCCGTAAATGTTCAACATTTATCATAAAATCCAACAGCCGGCGCATGAAAGCGGGCGATTGACGTTCATTTCTGGGTCAATCCTGACCGGGAATCGCCTCAGTCGAGGCTGACGTTGAGCGATTTCACCAGTGGCGCCCAGGTTGCACGCTCGCGGCGGTTCATCTCCTCGATCTCGCGAGGGTCGACTGCCGGCGC
>CANJXQ010000152.1 GCA_947478805.1 Betaproteobacteria bacterium
CCGGGTCGTCCGCCTCGCACCCGAAATAGAAGGGTTCGGCGAACAGGCGCCGGATGTCGTCCCGGTTGTCGATCTTGACGTGCATGAACTCGTCGGAGTCGAGGTCGCGCACATCCAGCTCCTCCGCCGACATGTCGGTGAGCAGCACGTCCATGTTCTTCTCCAGCGCATTGTCGATGTGCTTTTTGAACATGGCATCATTGCCCGCCCACTGCTCCACCAGGCGGCGCATTTCCTTGCGGTCGAGATTGGTCGGCTTGAGGTCGCGGATGCAGGCCTCCTTGTTGCGCTTCTCCCAGTGGCCGAACATGTCCGCGTAAAGCTGGCAGGCCCAGCCCACGCCGCCCTCGAGGAAGCCGACATTGAGCTCTGGAAAGCGCTGCGTCACGCCGCCCAGGAAGAGGCTGCGCGCGAACAGGTGGTGGCTCTGCGCAAAGTGCCCGATATGGTCGGAGATCCAGCAACTGGTCGAGCGGCGATCGGGCCAGCCCATGCTCCCGACGTGGGAGGTCATCGCCACCTTGAGATCGATGAACTTCTTCCACACCGGGTCGTAATCGTAGGGGCTGTCCAGGCCCAGGCCGTCGATGTACACGCGGCGCTTCTTCGGGTCGGGGATGTCCGCGTCGGCCTCGATGGTGCGCGTCACGGTGCAATTGGCCACCACGAGCTTCAGCCCCAGCGTCTTCACCGCGTATTCCGCTTCCTCGATCGCTTCGGCCGGCGTATTCATCGCCACCACGCCGGCGGCGGCGATGCGCTTCGAGTACGGCCCCCACATTTCCTTGACCATATGGTTGTAGGCGCGCACGCAGGCGCGGCGCATCTGCTCGTCGGCCACGCGCGGGAGTTGGAACCCCAGGCTCGGGTAGAGCAGCGCGTAGTCGATGCCGAACTCATCCAGCCGCTCCTGAAACAGCGCCGGCAGCATTCCGGTTGCGCGGTAATAGGTGTCGGTGGGCATGATCCACCATGGCGGGCGATTGATCCGCTGCTTTGCACGCTCTTCCGGAGACACGTCGTACCAGGAGAACCCATAGGTCCGCGCAGCCGACGTGCGATACGCATCGGCCATCTTGCCGCCCGCCACCTGGGCGAGGTAGTCGAGAAAGATGGGCTGCAGTTCGCGCCAGTGGCCGTCGGCATCGACGACCGGATGCTTGAGATTGCTGCGCACGCGGGATGATGAGGTTTCGGATTTCAAGTAGGTCTCCCTGGATGATGATCAAAGTCGTGACACGCTAGATTTACACAAAAGCAGTCCTAGCGCATGTGCGTTCCGCCATTCACGGCAATCGATTGCCCGGTGATGAAGTCGGCAGCAGGATCCGCAAGCCAGAGCACCGCCCGCGCGACGTCCATCGGCTGCCCGATGCGCCCGACCGGCGTGGTGTCGAGCTTCAAGCCCTTGTCCTGCCCCGCCTCCGAGCGCGCCCGCGTGGATTCATTGCGCGCCGTGGCGATTGGGCCCGGACACACGGCATTGACGGTGATCCCTTGCGGCGCCAGTTCCAATGCCATGGTTTCCGTGAGGCCGATGATGGCGAACTTCGAGGCGCAGTAGGCCGCGCGTTGCTGCAGGCCGCGCTGCCCGGAGCTCGACGACATATTGATGATGCGGCCACCGTGTGCGCCGGCACCGCGAGAAAGCAGGTGCCGCGTGACCGCTGTGCTCATCAGGAAGGTGCCGCGCGTGTTGATGCGCATCACGGTGTCGAAGGCTTCAGCCGGAATCTCCCAGCTCCAGTTGCGATCCGCGCCGTGCGGGGCGCCGGCGTTGTTGACCAGGATGTCGATGCGTCCCAATTGATCGATGGCCTCGCTCACCATGCGCCCGGCATCGGCTTCGTCGCCGACATCGCCGAGCAACGCGATCGAGCGGCGACCGAAGGACTGGACTTCCTTGACGACATCCTCGAGCCCCTGCCAGCCGGCATCGGCCTCGGCGGGGCTCTTCTCCAGTGCGTTCTTCGCGCCGCCTGTCGCGATGTCGGTGACCGCCACATCAGCCCCCGCCTCAGCCAATGCCCTGGCAATGGCGCGCCCCAAACCGTTCATGCGCGCACATCCGGTGACCAGCGCGATCCTGCCGTCTAGGATGCCCATGCTCAACCGGCGACCTTCTTCGAAGCGCTTCTCGCAATCCATTCTTTGGACGGCCAGTCGAAATAGCGCCGCACCGAGCCGGCCATGAGCATGGTCTTCTCGGATGCCGAAAGCTCATCGTTATCGAGGATGTAGTTCACCCCCTCACGGTAACTCAACAGGCTGGCCACGCGCGTGAAATCGGTCCCCCAGAACAGGCGCTCGATGCCGAAGACTTCGATCAATTGGCGAATGCGCGGCCACAGGTCCCGGTAGGGGTAAGGTTGGCTCGACATCGACGGAAACGCCGAGACCTTGATTGCCACGTTGGGGCACTTTGCCAGCGCGATGAGATGCTCCCAGCCGTTGAACATGTCGCCCGGGCCGATGCCCGACACGTTCACCGGCGGCTGCGGAAAGCCGAGATGGTCGATGACGATGCGCAGGTCCGGGAAATCGCGCGCGAACCCCGCCACATGCTGGATATAGCGCGGCGGATACAGGCTCAGCGCCACACCGTGTTTCTGCATGGCGGCGAAGAGCTTGCGGCGCGCACCATGCTGTGCCGAGGCCAGCAGTTCGTCGGTGAAGATCATGACGCGGATGCCCAGCACGCCCGGCGTCTTGCCCAGTTCGCGCACGCGCTCGTCCAGGTCGGGTGCGTCGTGATCGACCAGCGCGATCATTGCCAGGCGGTCCGGGTAGCGCTTGACGGCGTCCATCGCGTAGCTGTTGTCGAAACCGAAGATCGAAGGAACCACGGCAATCCCGGCATCCACCCCGGCGTCGTCCATGGCGGCAACGAGCGCGTCCATCGGCACCAGATGTTCGTTGAAATGCGCGCGCACCATGGCGGTACGCTCCGGTGTGCCGAGATTCCCCGGCCACGGGTATTTCTCCGACTCTCGGTCCCAGGTGTGGACCTGCACGTCGATGATTTCCATTGCTCTCCCTGAGGTGAATTGCCTCGCAGGCCCCATCAGGGCCAGCGCGTGTTCCGTTGCGTCAGATCATGCGCCTGCGCCCATTTTCCGCGGCTATTTGCCGGGAAACTGCTGCTTCCACTTTGCGATATAGGCCTTGATGACATCCGGCGTGTATTCAGACAGATTGATGAAACTGATGTTGCCCGCATCCATGGCGCCGGGAATGTTCGGCAACGCGCTCGCAGCCTCGCCTTTGCCCGCCCACACCGTCTGGCCGCGCGCCGAGGTCATGTAGTCCATGAACACCAGCGCCGCGTTCGGCCGTCTCGCGCCGACGGGAATGACGCCCAGCGCGCGCGTGCCCAGCGCGGGGCTCGGCATCACCGCCTTCACCGGCGCACCCTGCGCGATCAGCGGCGTGATGACAGTCATGATGGTGAACGCGGTGGCGCTGGTCTCACCCGCGGCCACCGACTGCATGTTCTGCACCGTGCCGCCGCCGAGGATGAGCGGATTGTTGGCGGCGAATTTCGCCATGAAGTCGCCGCCCTGCGTCTTGCCCAGCCAGTCGTACCAGGACACCACCACGGCAGACACCGGTTCGGTGGTATTGACCTTGCCTTTCAATTCGGGCCGCAGCAGGTCCTGGTAGCCGGTGATCGGCGTGGTGACGAGCTTGGTGTTGTAGGCCAGCAGGAAGGGCTCGATGGCGAGGACCGGCACGACACCTCCGAGCAGGTACTTGGCCGGCCACGCCACCGTGGACGGCCCGGAAGGCCCCTTCAGCAATCCCGCCTTGGCACGTTCTTCCGCCCAAGGGATTTCGGAGGTGATGCCGGCATCGGCCCCGTCGGCCGCCTTGGCTTCGCGCTCCTGGTCGATGCGCACGATCACGCCATTGCCGGGGTAGCGGCCGAACTCCAGCGCGATGCCCGGATTGGCGGCGTTGAAGTCGGCACGAAGGCGGTCTAGCAGCGCTGGCGGGCTGTTGGCATACACCAGCACCTTCCCCTCGGCCTTTGCCGCGGCGAGCACCTTCGCCCACTCGTCGGCGCGATAGCCACCGCCGGCCTGCGCAAGCGCGAGGGATGGCGCCGCGAGGACTCCCGACATGCAGCAAATGGCAGCAATGCATGCCAAGACAAAAGAGCGACGAGGCATTGAAACTGAATCTGTCAGTAAATAAGGCGCATTGACCATGACTTTCCTCCTCGACTTGGACCGCACTCCGCGTGCCGGCTGCAGCGCGCGCGCCCTTCCCCCCCGGAATTGGCGTGCCCATATAGTATCCTTCCGCCTTCGCAAATGTGCATCACGCCATTCACGCCATCGCATCGAGCATGACGCAACCCATGATCCCCCACACGAGCTGCCAACGATGACCTTCACCGCATTCATGCTGGGCGTGGTGAGCGGCCTGGCGTTCGCCAGCATCTTCGTGCTGATCGCGCTCAGCCTCACCATGGTGCTCGCGGCAAGCGGCGTGTTCAACTTCGCGCAGGGCACCATCGTCATGGGCGGCACCATCCTCGCCTATCTCTTCGCGGTGAAGCTGGGGTGGACGCCGCTGGTGGTGGTCAGCGTCATCCTCGGCGTCGGCGTGATTGCCGGCCTGCTCACGCACTTCCTGTCGGTGTGGCCCGCCATCGGTCGCGCCAAGGCCTTCGCCCACACCACCGTGCTCACCACCATCGGCCTGGGTACCGCGGCCAACGCGGTGATCGTGCTGCTCTTCGGCGGTGAGTCCTTTCCGGTGCCATCATTCGTAACCGACGACCCGGTGCGACTGGGATCGGTGCCGATCCGTCCCATCTACATCGTTATGGTGCTCTCGGGGGCGGCATTGACGCTCATCATCGACCGGCTGATCCGCGGCACGGCCCTCGGCCACATGTTCCGCGCCACGTTGGAAGACCCGGAGGGCGCGCTGCTGTATGGCATCGACACGCGCAAGATCATCACCCTGTCCTTCGGCGTAGCGGGCGCGCTCTCGGCCATCGCCGGGTTCCTCGTGGCGCCGGTGATCCACGCCTCGGCCTTCACCGCGCATGACCTCGCTTTCTACGGCTTTGCCGGCATGGCCATCGGCGGGTTCGGCAGCTTTGCCGGCGCCCTGGTCGGCGGCGTGATTGTCGGACTGATCTACGGCGTCGTCCCGGTGGTGCTCGACCCCCACCTCACCGTGCCGGTGATGTGGCTGGTGGTGGTGGCCGTGCTGCTGGTGCGGCCCTCCGGCCTGCTCGGCACCGCCGGCCTGTTCGGCTCGGCGCGGCTGCGCGAGGTCTAAGTGGCGCAGCATTCCGCAATTGCCGCTCGAACGGCGACCACCAGCACCTGGATCGCCATCGCCCTCATCCTGCTGTTCGCCAGCATTCCTCTGGTATCAGGGGGCTCGTTCGCCCTGTCGCGCTATATCGTCGCACTGGCGTATGTGATCACCGCCATCGGCGTCAACCTCGCCATGGGCTATGCCGGCGAATTCGTGCTGGGGCATCCCGTGATCATAGGCGTCTCCGCCTATACCGCCGGTATCCTCAGCGCGCGCCTGGGCTGGAGCATCGGCGCCACCCTGCCCTGCGCCATCGCCACCGGCGTGCTCGCGGGCCTCCTGATCATGTCGCCGGGCCTGCGGGTGCGCGGCTGGTATTACTCGCTGATCACCATGTTCGCGGTGCTGGTGCTACCTCCGGTGGCGATGATGGCCAAGCCATGGACGGGGGGCGAGGATGGCCTCACCGGCATCAAGGCGCTGACCCTGTTTGGCGAGCGCGTGCCCGACTGGGCGCTGTTCGAGATTTCCCTGCTGGTGCTTGCGGCCAGCTGGTGGCTCACCGACAACTTCGTCCGATCGGGCTGGGGACACCGGCTGCGCGCGCTGCGCGATGCGCGGCATGCGGCCGAGTCCGTCGGCATCGACCTCACGCACACGCGCCTCGTCGTCTATGTGCTGTCCTCCGTTCCCGCCGCGTTCGCCGGCGTCATCCTCGCCTACAGCACGCGTTTTGTCGGCGCCGACATGTTCGGCATCAACCTGATGCTGATGTTCCTCACCGGCGTGGTGCTGGGTGGCCCCGGCACGCGCTGGGGCCCGGTAATCGGCATGGCACCGCTGCTGTTCCTGAGTTTCTGGGTCGGCCCGTTCAGCCCGTACAACGCCATCGGCCTGGGCGTGGGCCTGCTGGTCGGCACGCTGCTCTTCCCGGACGGCGTGATGCCCGCCATTGCCGACGCACTGCTCAAGCGACGCCTGCGGCAACCGAACGCAGCATCCGGCGGCAACCCCGCGCGCCCCTCGGAGATAGCGGCGAGCGCGGCGGTCTTTGGCGAGCAGTACACGGCAAGGAGCGGGGGCGGCGGTGCAACGCCAGGCGGACATGGCGACGCGCATATCCTGCGTGCCAGCGGCGTGACCAAGCATTTCGGCGGCAACATGGCGCTGGCCGGGGTCGAGTTCAACATGCGTCGTGGCGCGCTGGTCGGGCTGGTGGGACCGAACGGCTCCGGCAAGTCGACCTTCCTCAATGCCATCTCGGGGTTCCTCCGCCCGGATGCGGGCAGCGTGCAGATCGACGGCAGGAACACCGCCGGCTTGCCGGTGCACCTGATTTCACGCGCAGGTATCGGCCGCACCTTCCAGGTGCCGCAGCTCGTGGAGGAATTCACCGCCATCGAGAACATCGAGGTCGGGCTGGTCGCCGCCGAACCGCACGCCATTGTCTCCTCGCTGCTGCAACTACCCTCGACGCGCGAACGCGCGCGAGCGCGGCGCGAGCGCGCCGTGGCGGCCTTCCACCTGGTGGGCCTGCCCGACAGCGCCATGGACATCCCCGCCTCCAGCCTTCCGCTGGGCTTGAAGCGCATCGTCGAAGTGGGCCGCGCAGTGGTGTCGGCACCGCGCCTCCTGCTGCTCGATGAGCCGGCTGCCGGCCTGAACGATGCCGAGCGGCGCCAGCTCGGCCAGCTGCTGCAAAAACTTCGCGACCTGGGCATGTCGGTGCTGGTGGTCGAGCACAATGTGCCCTTCATGATGGACTTCTGCGAGGAACTGGTGCTGCTCGAGGCCGGCCAGGTCAGCTGCACGGCCATGCTGGATGAGCCACTGCCCGAGCGGCTGGTGTCCTACCTCAACTACAAGCCGACCACCGTTCCTGCTTCCGGGGGCAATGCATGAGCCTGCGGATCGACAAATTATCAGCGGCTTACGGCCAGGCGCGCGCCCTGTGGGAGGTCAGCATCGAGGTTGCCACCGGCTCGGTGGTCGGCGTGCTGGGTCGCAATGGCGCCGGCAAGACAACACTGCTGCGCTCGATTGCCGGGTTGCACCCGCGCGTGGAAGGCTCGATCGTCGCCAACGGCAGCGAGATCCGCGGCCTGCGCGCCGACCAGGTGGCGCTGAAGAGCGTGGCGCTGGTGCGCGAAAGCGGCCGGCTGCCCTCCTCGCTGTCGGTCAGCGAAAACCTGTTGCTCGGGCAGCGCCTGGCGCGCCTGCGCGGCAAGCCGGGGCGTTCGCTTGCCGAGATCTGGCGCTGGTTCCCCATCCTCGAGCCCTTGCAGGAGCGCAAGGCCGGGCTGCTGTCCGGCGGGCAGCGACAAGCGCTGGCACTGGCTTCGGCCTTCGTCGCAGAACCGTCGATCCTGTTGCTCGACGAGCCTTCGGCCGGCCTCGCGCCCCCGGTAGCCCGGGAGCTGTTCTCCGTCATCGGCCAGTTGGCCGGCAGCGGCATGACGGTGCTGGTGGTAGAACAGCAGCCTGCCTGGCTGATCGGACTGGCACAACAATGCTATCTTCTGGAAGTCGGCCGCGTGGTGGACGTGGGTCCGGTCGAGAAACTGATCGAAAATGCAGGCAGCCGATTGATGTGAAGACGGTGTGACGGCAGCCTGAAGCAGAATTTTTTTTGATTCATCAATAAGGAAGGAAACAGTCATGACATTTGCCATCCGCAAGCTGGCCGGCGCAATCGGTATCGCCGCCGCCGTCACTGCATCGTTCTCCGCCATCGGCGCGGACAACCGGCCCTTCGTGGTCGGCGTCACCATCCCCAAGTCCGGTCCCGCCGCGCAGTTCGGCCCGTTGGTCGAGAACGGCATGCGAGTCGCCCTCACCCACATCAATGAAGAGGGCGGGATCCTCGGCCGCAAGGTCACCCTCGAGGTGCGTGACAGCGCCTCCAACCCGCAACGCGCCGTGCTGGCCGCCAAGGAACTGGTGGAAGAAGCCAAGGTGGACTTCCTCTTCCCCGAAATCGTCAGCGGCCTGGTGCTGGCGGTACTCCCCTACACCACCGAAAAGAAGATGCTGACCATCACCAATGGCTCGGCCCCGCAGATCGGCGATGCCAAGCAGTACCCGTACAGCTTCCAGTTCGGCGACCTCGCCAACCGCCGCGCACCGGCCATGGCTGCTGCCATGAAGAAGCTCGGCGGCAAGCGCGTCGGCATCCTGGTCTCGACCAATCCCGGCAACATCGCCACGGGCGAGCAACTGCAGGCCGAATTGCCCACCAAGCACGGCATGCAGGTTGCCGGTTACCGCACCTATGACGGCAACGCCAAGGACCTCACGGCACAGTTGCAGGCGCTCAAGGACGGCGGTGCCGACATCATCGCCTTCGATGCCGCCATCCGCGACAGCATCCGCGCCGTCATGACCAGCATCCAGACGCTGGGCTGGAACGTGCGCGTTGTGTGCGGCGTGGCGCCGCTGTCGGGCGACCTGAAGGAACTGGTGCCGGCACCGGTGGCCAACCAGTTCTACGCCATCAACTATCGCGTCGGCACCCGCTCGGGCCCGCCGCGTCCCGAACTCACGCAGTTCATCAATGAACTGAAGAAGGCTGGCCCGATCAACAACATCGCCTTCCCCGCCATCGCCCGCGACATTCTGTACATGGTGAAGTACAGCTATGACAAGGCTGCCAAGGAAAAGGGTTCCGCCTCGGCAGACAACGTCAAGGCCGTGCTCGAGGGCCTGGGCACCGCCAAGGATTACCCGGCACGCTACTCGCTGGTGCTGGGCAACCCGCGCTACAACGCGGGCGACCATTCGGCCGCCAACGTGGAATACTCCAAGCTGTGGGGCCTGGTGCGCACCAGCACGCCGGTGGACGGCCAGTACGAAGGCGACGACCTCGTCGTCGAGTAAGTGTGTTCGCGGCACCGGGACGCCCGCGATTGCGGACGTCCGGTGCGCAGTTGAACCACCGCTGGTTGAATCGCACCCCGCCTCATCGTTTCAAGTAAGCCGACCACTCCAACCGTTCACTGTTATGCCAACGGAGCGCCCACATGCTCGCTGAACCCACGCCTACCTGGCTCACCCAGCCCTACTGGGATGCCACTGCCAAACACATTCTCGTCCGGCCCAAGTGCTCGTCCTGCGGCACCAGCTTCTTCTCGCCGCAGATCGCCTGCCCGAAGTGCACGAGCGAAAAATGGACTTGGGAGCAGAGCTCCGGCCGCGGTGAAATCCTCAGTGCCGCTACCGTCTACAAACCGCCGCATCCGGGGATCGCGGTGCCCTATGTTTTTTCCGCGGTGCGCATGGACGAAGGCTGGAACATCCTGACCAACATCGTCAATTGCAAGCCCGAAGAAGCGAAGATCGGCATGCGCGTCAAGGTGAACTGGGACCGCAAGATCGGCAACTTCGTCATTCCCTGCTTTGAACCAGAACAGGCCGGAGGCAGCAAATGAGA
>CANJXQ010000153.1 GCA_947478805.1 Betaproteobacteria bacterium
ATGCGCGATTCGGCCATGATGCGCTCGATCAGGCTCTTGCCGCCGCGCGGCACCACGATGTCCACGTACTCGGTCATGGTCAGCAGCTCGCCCACGGCGGCACGGTCTGGCGTGGCCACCACCTGCACCCCGGCTTCCGGCAGGCCGGCCGCGCGCAGGCCTTCGGTCACGCAGGCGGCGATCGCGATATTGGAGTGAACGGATTCCGAACCGCCGCGCAGGATGCAGGCGTTGCCGGACTTCAGGCACAGTGCCGCGGCATCCGCAGTCACGTTGGGTCGCGATTCATAAATGATCCCGACCACTCCCAGCGGCACGCGCATGCGGCCCACCTTGATTCCGGAAGGTTGCTTGCGCACCTCCGTGACCTCGCCGATCGGGTCGGGTAGCGAGGCGACCTGCTCGAGGCCTACGGCCATGGACTCCACGGATTTGGCCGACAGCGTGAGGCGATCGATGAAGGCTGCGTCCTTGCCGGCCGCGCGCGCCGATTCGATGTCCTTGGCGTTGGCAGCGATGAGCTTGGCAGCATCGCGGCGGATGGCCGCGGCCATGGCTGCGAGGGCGGCGTTCTTGGACGCGGTGCTGGCGCGGGCGAGCTCGCGCGCGGCTGCACGCGCCTGCTTGCCCAGGGTGAGCATGTACTGCTTGACGTCGCCGATTTCCCTGGTCGAAGCGGAATTGGACTGGATGATGGCGCTCATGCGGGAATTTTACGCCATTCGGCGTCGGGAACGCAGGTTCCAACCCTGTTGCATCGGTTTGACCACAGTGACTTTCAGGTCTTTTTGATCGAGCTTGCCGGGAAATGGCGACCAAGGTGTGCGGGCGCACAGATGCTCCTGGGTACGAGGCCTAAGCTGACCGCGTCTGCATGCAGTGTCGACAGGAAAGTCCGCGTGCAGAGAAGGAGGTTGGAAATGACGGAACTGCCGTCACAGAAGGGAATAGCCAACGAATCGGAACTGAACCGCGACCCCATCACCGGGACGCCCGGCGCCCATATGCTGGGGACTGGGGCAGGTGCCGCATCAGGCGGCATTGCCGGGGGCGCTGTCGGCATGGTCGTGGCAGGACCGGTCGGTGCAGTGATCGGTGTCGCAGTTGGCGCTGTGACCGGTGGACTGGCCGGCAAGACAGCAGCCGAAGTGATCAATCCCACCGCCGAGGAACGGTATTGGAGCGAGGAGTACATCAAGGAGCCCTATTTCGTGACGGGCAGGGCCTATAGCTATTACGCGCGCGGCTTTCGCTCCGGGTGGGAAGGCCGCGTGCGCCATGAAGGTCGCAGTTTCGCAGAGGCAGAGGCCGAAATGCAGGCCGGCTACAGGCTCGCCAGGTCCGAACTCGACCCCGACTGGAATGATGTGCGATCGGCGGCGAAGGCGGCGTGGGATCGGGTGGATCGCAACTGGAAGTCAAAGTTGTGACGCTGAGAGTGCCTTTCGTCCGAGGAATCGGCTTTCGCAAGCGCTTGATCTACAGCAATGCGCCGAACTCCCTGAGCTCCAATGCACGACTTCGGAGGTTCTCCTGCTGGGCTGTCGGCGAACCGTCGCGCACCCAAGTTTGCCGCCGCCTGAATTTGAGATGGGCTACAAATGCTGCCAATTTAGAACGGTTGGCTTTATCTATCTTATGTATTCCCAATAAATATTGACATGGATTTTCTCCAGGATCGGCGCAGCGGCAGATAGCCCACGCCGTGTCGGATCCACCCATATACGCCCTATGGGCCCGTTAAAGAGGAGGGGTGAGGCAAGTCCGGCAATTCACAAACCCAAGGGGCGAGGTCGGTGCCCCTTGCGCGTCACTCCATCGGCGACAGATAATCCACCCCCCACCCGCCCCTGCGCACAAAACAACAATGCGGGAAAGTCAGGCACGTACAAACGCCGCATGGGAGCACCGCACATGAAATCCGGTCGCAAAGACGCTCGCATCCTCATTTACAGCCATGACACGTTCGGTCTTGGCCACCTGAGCCGTTGCCGGGCGATTGCACACTCATTGGTGGAACGGTTCAAGCACTTGTCGGTGCTGATCCTGTCCGGCTCCCCCATCATCGGCAGCTTCGATTTCCGTTCACGCGTGGATTTCGTGCGCGTGCCGGGGGTGGTGAAGCTGCGCAACGGCGAGTACACCTCGCTCAACCTGCACATCGACATCGAGCAGATGTTGAAGATGCGCGCCTCGATCATCCGGCACACCGCCGAGATGTTCGACCCCGACATCTTCATCGTCGACAAGGAGCCGCTCGGCCTGCGCGGTGAAGTGCAGGAGACGCTGGAAGTACTCAAGCGCCAGGGCACGCGCCTGGTGCTGGGCTTGCGCGACGTGCTGGACGACCCGCGACTGCTCGAGCCGGAGTGGCGCCGGAAGAACGTGTTGCCGGCGCTGCGCGATCTCTACGACGAGATCTGGATCTACGGGCTGCCCCAGATCTGCGATCCGCTCGAAGGCATTGCGCTCCCATTGAGTGTTCGTCAAAAGGTGAGCTATACCGGATACCTGCCGCGCAAGGTCTCGACCAGCGGTGCGCCGCAGCGGTTGCCGGAGATCACCAACCGTCCCTACATCCTGGTCACCACCGGTGGTGGCGGCGATGGCGAGAACCTCATCGAGTGGGTATTGCGCGCCTACGAAACCGACCCGCTGCTGCCCTACCCGGCGTTGCTGGTGCTGGGGCCGTTCATGCAGCCGGAGCGCCAGGCCGAATTCATGGATCGCGCTTCCAAGCTGAAACGCGTCGATGCCATCACTTTCCATAACCACCTCGAGACGCTGGTGGCCGGAGCCGCCGGTGTCGTGGCCATGGGCGGCTACAACACGTTCTGCGAGGTGTTGTCGCTGGACAAGCGCGCATTGATCGTCCCGCGCACCACGCCGCGACTCGAGCAGTTCATTCGCGCATCCAGCGCGGCCAAGCTCGGGCTGGTGAGCATGCTAGCCGACGACGGGCGCTACGACCCGGCGGTGATGTCGGCGGCCTTGCGCGCGTTGCCGCGCCAGAATCGCCCGTCGGAGGTGGTGGTGCCCGGCTTGCTCGAAGGCCTCACCAATGTGTCGCGCCGGGTGGCGCCGTGGGTGGAGTCGGCGGAGGACAGCGGTGCCGAGGTCATTACGCGCTTGGGTTGACCCCTGTTGTTGACGACTTGAAGCGCCGTGGCCGGTTCCGCGGCCAGCGCCCGTGGGCCAAGATGGAAGTATGTTGAATCCAGAGGGGCATGAGGGGGATTCCCTTGTCGTGTTAGAGCGCGAAAAAAACGCATTGGCCAAGCCAGCAATTCCATCTCGTCGCGTCGCCTTCGTGCTCAAGGGCTATCCGCGCCTCTCCGAAACCTTCATTGCGCAGGAAATTGCGGCGCTGGAAGCGCGCGGCCTCGACATCCTGATCGCCTCCCTGCGCCATCCCACCGAGAGCCGTCGGCATCCGGTGCACGACAAGATACGCGCGCCCCTGCTGTACCTGCCGGAATACCTGTACCAGGAACCGTTGCGCGTGCTGCGCGCCTGGTGGCGCCAGCGACGCATGCCTGCGTATCGCGCGATGCGCAGCACGTGGCTTGCAGACCTTCGGCGGGAGCCGCTGGCGAACATCCCCAATCGCGGCCGGCGATTTGGCCAGGCGCTGGTGTTGGCGAACGAATTGCCGGCGGATATCGGGTGGATTCACGTGCATTTCCTGCACACGCCCGCTTCGGTGGCGCGTTATGCGGCCATGCTGCGCGGACTGCCGTGGTCCGGGTCGGCGCATGCCAAGGACATCTGGACCACGCCGGATTGGGAACTGCGTGAAAAACTCGCTGCATGCGAATGGCTGGTGACCTGTACCGCCTCCAACCGCGACCACCTGGCCGCGCTGGCGCCTCCCGGCCGGGTGGAGCTCGTCTATCACGGGCTCGACCTCGCGCAATTCCCCGCGCCCCGCGGTGCGCCGGCGCCGAGCGCGCGCGACGGTAGCTCGGCCGATGATCCCGTGCGCGTCCTCTCGGTCGGACGACTGGTGGAGAAGAAGGGTACCGACGTGCTACTCGACGCGTTGGCGAGACTGCCGGCGCAACTGAACTGGCGGATGGTGCATGTGGGCGGCGGGCCCCTGCGTGAGGCGATGGCCGGGCGCGCACACGCGCTGGGCATCGCCGGGCGCATCGAATGGCGCGGTTCCATGGCGCAACCCGAACTGCTCAAGGAATATCGTGCCGCCGATCTTTTCGTGCTGGCGAGCCGCGTGGCGCACGACGGCGACCGCGACGGCCTGCCCAATGTGCTGATGGAGGCGCAGTGCCAGGGCCTGTCCTGCATATCCACCCGGGTGTCGGCAATCCCGGAGCTGATCGAGCATGATGTCACCGGGATCCTGGTCGAGCCTGAGGCGCCGCAGCCACTGGCCGACGCGCTGGCCCGGCTGATTGCCGAGCCGGCGCGGCGCGACACGCTGGGCGAGGCCGGGAAGGCTCGCGTGGAGGAGCGATTCGGGCTGGACCGCAACATCGCGCGGCTGGCGGAAAAATTCGGGCTTGCGGCGCAACCTGCATGAGCAAGCGGGTCTTCCTCTATGTGCAGCACCTGCTCGGCATCGGCCACTTGAAGCGCGCCGCGACCCTCGCCGACGCCATGACGCGGGCCGGCCTCGAGGTCACGCTCGCGAGCGGCGGATTGCCCGTGCCGGGGTTGGTCATCAATGCCGCGCGCGTGATCCAGCTGCCGCCGGCGACAGCTGCGGACACCCTCTTCAAGGTTCTGATCGACGCTGCGGGTCGCCCGATCGATGACGCCTGGAAGGCGCGCCGCCGCGAGTGCCTCCTCGACGCCTGGCGGGGAGCCGATGCGCACGCGCTGGTCGTTGAACTCTATCCCTTCGGGCGCCGGCAGATGCGTTTCGAGTTGCTTCCGCTGCTGGAGGCAGCACGCGCCGGCACGCGACAGACGGTCATCGTGTGCTCGGTGCGCGACGTGCTGGGCGGCAGCAGGGATCCCGCGCGGCAGGAGGCGCAGCTCGACCTGTTCGACCGCTATTTCGACCACCTGCTCGTGCACGGGGATCCCGCGTTGATTGCCTTCGGGCGCACCTTCGGCCCTGCGGCGAAGCTGGGTGCGCGCCTGCATTACACCGGCTATGTGGTGGATGCAGCGCAGCCGGGTACCAGTGCGCCGCAGGCAACGGATGCCGGACGCGATGAGGTCGTCGTGTCGGCCGGCGGTGGCGCCGTCGGTGCAAAACTGATGGAGGTGGCGATGCGCGCGCGGCCGCTCTCCACGCTGGCAACGCGCACCTGGCGCCTGCTCACCGGCGTCAATGTCGAGCCTGCGGATTTCGCGGGTCTGCAGGCGCTGGCGAGCAGAATCGGCGGGGGGCACGTCATCGTCGAGCGCTCGCGCCCCGATTTCACGCAACTGCTGGCCAACTGCGCACTGTCGATCAGCCAGGGCGGCTACAACACCATGATGGAAACGCTGCACGCCGGCGCGCGCTCGGTGGTGGTGCCGTTTGCCGCCGGCTCGGAGACGGAGCAGACCTTGCGCGCGGAATTGTTGCAGCAACGCGGTCTGCTGGAGCTGGTGCATGAAGCCGACCTGACTCCCGAGTCACTGGCCGCAGCAGTGGATCGGGCGAGTTGTCTGGCGCGCCCGACAGGCAGTTCCATCGACCTCGATGGCGCGCGCAAGAGCGCGCAGCTCTTGGTGGACTGGACGCGCGGAGCGGGGAAGTGAGTTCATGGTGAAGCGGGCATGAGCGCGGCCTGGCAGGCCTTCGATGATGAGCTGGCGCGCTGGGGCGAGGCCGGGCGCCACGTGGATTTCTGGTGGCGCGACGATGATGCCCGCCGGGAACATCCGGCCTTGGGCCGCCTGCTGGCGCTTGCTGAGCGAGCCGCTGTTCCACTCGGTCTTGCCGTCATCCCCGAAGGGGCTCAGGCGGGCTTGTTCGACAAGCTGCCGGCGACCGTGGCGGTGCTGCAGCATGGCTGCGATCACGCCAATCGCGCCGCGGCGGGCGACAAGAAGTGCGAGTTCCCGGAAACCGAAGCGCAAGCCGACGCCCTGGCGCGGCTGACCAACGGGCGCCGCGGCCTGATGGCCCTCACGGCAGGCTGCGCGCTGCCGGTGCTCGTCCCGCCATGGAACCGTCTGGGCGATCGACTCGCCACCAGCCTGCCTGGCGCCGGCTATGCAGGCCTGAGCCGCTTTGGCGAGCGCAAGGTCTCCAGTGCCGGGGCGAGACTGGTGGAAATCAATACCCATGTCGATCTGATCGATTGGCGCGGCAGCCGCGGTTTTGCCGGTGAAGCAGCGGTGCTGGGACAGGCGGTGCGCCACATGGCTGCTCGGCGTGATGGGCGCGATACATCGGGTCGTCGAGTCGATGGTGCCGAGCCAATCGGATGGTTGAGCCATCACCTAGTGCATGACGAGGCGGCATGGGCGTTCCTGGCCCGGCTGTTCGAGCGCACTGGGAGCCGTCCTGCAGTTCACTGGCGGCATCCGGCAGAGCTGTTTGCGCTCCCCTGAGTCGGTTACCCGCTGCGGGAATTCGGTTGTCTTGCATCAAACTTTGGCAACGTACTTTCACTTATACTGCGACGAGGCGTTTGTTACCGGTCACGATTTCCCGAGGGGGGAGTGGGGCATACAACGGCGTCCAGGGAGCCGTTCGTGCGTGACTGCCGAACGGATTGCGCCAAGGCCGGTCCGCGATTGCGGGACCGATGCCCGATGAGCGACGACAAGAATTCGGCACATGGCCAACGTACTGACGGTTAGGGATCTCAAGGTCTACCTGAAGGTTGACGCCGGCATCGTCAAGGCCGTCGATGGCGTGTCCTTTCGCGTGCCTGAAGGCCGCACGGTGGCACTGGTTGGCGAGTCGGGTTCCGGCAAGTCCATCGTCGCCCAGACCATCATGGGCATCCTGCCGCGCATCGCGCGCATCGAAAGCGGCGAAATCATCTTTTCCGACCCCAACAAGCCGGGGGCCGATGTCGATATCTCGCGCCTCGATCCCGACGGGGGGCGCATGCGCGCCTTGCGCGGCGGCCGCATCTCCATCATCTTCCAGGAGCCGATGACGGCGTTGTCGCCGCTGCATACCATCGGCAACCAGATCGGCGAATCCCTGGCCCTGCATCGCGACATGGGCAAGTCGCAACGACTGGAGGCCACCGAGGAAATGCTGCGCCTGGTCGGATTCCCCAATCCGGCGCGTGCGGTCAATACGTATCCGTTCGAACTGTCGGGCGGCCTGCGCCAGCGCGCCATGATTGCCATGGCGCTGGTGTGCCGGCCGGCGCTGCTGATCGCGGACGAACCGACCACGGCGCTCGATGTGACCATCCAGGCCCAAATCCTGCAGCTCATCATGCAGTTGCAGCGCGAATTCCGCATGGCCATGCTCATGATCACGCACGACCTGGGCGTTGTCGCCAACATGGCCGATGAAGTGGTCGTGATGTACCGCGGCAAGGTGGTCGAATCGGGCACCAGCCAGGCCATTTTTCGCGACCCGCAGCATCCGTACCTGAAGGCCTTGATGCGCGCCGTGCCGCGCATCGGCATGGCGCCCGGCGAGCGCCTGACGCCCCTGCGCGAGGTAAAGGTGGACGGGGGACGATTGATGGCTCGGGCGGCCGAGACGCGCAAGCTGGTTGCCGACGATGCGCCGCTGCTGGAAGTGCGCAAGCTCAGCAAGGGGTTCGGCACGCGCAAGACCTCGTGGTTCGGGGGCAAGGTGGAAAAGAAGGTGCTTGCCGTCGACGATGTCAGCTTCACGGTTCGGCGCGGCGAGTGCCTGGGACTGGTGGGCGAATCCGGTTGCGGCAAGACCACGACTTCCAAGATGATCATGCGCTCGATCACGCCCGACAGCGGCGAGATCATCTTCAACGACAATGGCACCAAGCGCGAGGTGCTCAAGCTCGAAGGGCCGGAACTGTTCGAGTACCGCCGCAAGGTGCAGTTCGTGTTCCAGGACCCGGTCGGCTCGCTCAACCCGCGCATGAGCGCGTACGAAATCCTCAGCGAGCCCCTGGTGATCCACGGCATTGGCGATTCCGACGAGCGCTTCGAGCGGGTCAAGGAACTGATGATGCTGGTGGGTCTTGACGTGCGCCACCTGCGTCGCTATCCGCACAGCTTTTCCGGCGGGCAGCGGCAGCGCCTGGGGATTGCGCGGGCTTTGGCGTTGAGCCCCGAATTGCTGATCTGCGACGAGCCCGTGTCCGCGCTCGACGTGTCGGTGCAGGCGCAGGTGCTCAACCTGCTGAGCGACCTGCGCAGTGCGCTGCACCTGACCTATGTATTCGTGTCGCACAATCTTGCCGTCGTGCATTACCTGGCTGACCGCATCGCGGTGATGTGCGCCGGGCGCCTGGTGGAACTGGCCCCCAGCGCCGCATTGTTCGCCAAGCCCGTGCATCCCTACACCAAGGCGCTGCTTGCCGCGGTTCCGGAACCCGATCTCGCGCGCAAGCTCGACTTCGCCGCGTTGATGGAAGGCAAGGCGTCGAACCCGGCGGCGTGGCCCGAGCCGTTCTGCATCGATCACGGGGCCAAGCTCGAGATGCAGGACCTGGGCAACGGGCATTTCGTGCGCGCCCATTCCAGCGCCGACGCATCGGAGTTTTCGGGATGAGGCCGGCCATGGGGAATCGTTCCTGGTCAGGTGCGCTCTGCAGCGCGTTGTGCGGCATCTCCGCGATGCTTGCCGCGATGCTTGCCGTGATGGTGCTTGCACCGGCGGCCCTGGCCGCAGCGTTGCCGCCGCTGGTGGAGACGCCGATACTCAAGATCGATGTCGCGGCCGGCAAGCTGCCGCCGATCGCCGAGCGCCTGCCGCGCAACCCGGCGGTGGTGAAGCTGGAAGGCGACGACCTGAAGTCGGGCACGCACGGCGGCACGCTCAACATGCTGATCGGGCGCGCGCGCGACGTGCGCATGCTGGTGGTGTACGGCTATGCGCGCCTCGTGGGCTGGGACCGCAACTTCAACCTCGTGCCCGACATCGCCGAAGGCTTCGACGTGAAGGACGGGCGCGTGTTCACCTTCCGGTTGCGCAAGGGCCACAAGTGGTCCGATGGCAAACCATTTACGTCCGAGGATTTCCGCTACTACTGGGAAGACGTGGCCAACAACCCGGAACTCAATCCTGGCGGGCCTCCGCGCGACCTGCTGGTCAACGGCGAGGCGCCGAAATTCGAGGTCGTCAACGAGACCACGGTGCGTTTCTCTTGGAGCCACCCCAATCCGGAGTTCCTGCCGCGACTGGCTGGCGCATCGCCCTTGTACCTGTACCGCCCGTCGGCGTACCTGAAGAAGTACCACAAGAAATATTCCCCCAAGCTCGCGGCGGAGAACTCCGCGCCGGGCAAGCGGGGCTGGGCGGCGATCCACAACCGCCAGGACAACATGTACCAGAACGACAACCCGGACCTGCCGACCCTGGAGCCCTGGCAGATCACCACCAGGCCGCCGAGCGACCGATTTGTCGCCATCCGCAATCCCTACTATCACCGCATCGACACGCTGGGCCAGCAGTTGCCCTATGTCGACCGCGTCGTCATGGCCGTGGCTGACGGCAAGCTCATTCCGGCGAAGGCCGGGTCCGGCGAGTCGGACCTGCAGGCGCGCGACGTGCAGTTCGCCAATTACACCTTCCTCAAGCAGAACGAAAAGCGCAACAAGTTCCGCACCCTGTTGTGGCGCTCCGC
>CANJXQ010000154.1 GCA_947478805.1 Betaproteobacteria bacterium
ACGGGGCAGTCGGCGAGCACTGTCTGAGCGGGCCGCGTAAGCGGCCTGCGAGTTGCGCAGCCGCCGGAGCTGGCGAGCAGCGCAGGGCAGTCGCCGCAGGCGACCGATGCATCGGGGGTGTGCTTTTCTCTGGTTACTCTCTTTTGCACAAGCAAAAGAGAGTAACTCGCCGTCAGGCGAAACAGCAGCGGTCGAGTAACTCGCCGTCAGGCGAAACAGCAGCGGTCGAGTAACTCGCCGTCAGGCGAAACAGCAGCGGACGAGTAACTCGCCGTCAGGCGAAACAGCAGCGGTCGAGTAACTCGCCGTCAGGCGAAATAGCAGCAGTCGAGTAACTCGTCGTCAGGCGAAACCCTGTCCGTCAAACAACTCCCCATCTCGCGTAACATCGATTCCACTTCCACAGTGACGATCATGCTTTGATCACGCTTCGTGCATAATCAAGTATCCCTACCCGTGATTCGCCCCCTACAATCCATCAAACACAGTCTGCACACATATTGCCATGTCCAATTGCATCTTTTGCCGCATCGTTGAAGGCAGCATCCCATCGGTCAGAATCGGCGAGAACGGCGCCGCCGTCGCCTTCATGGATATCCGCCCCATCCAGCCTGGACACGCGCTGGTGATCCCGCGCCGGCATGTCGAGAACGTGATCGACATGGCGCCGGCCGAGTACGATGATGTGATGCGGCTGGTGCATCAAATTGGAAGGGCCATCGACGCCGAGTGGAAGCCGCCCAAGGTGGGACTCGCGGTGATCGGTTTCGACGTTCCACACGCGCATGTGCATGTGCTGCCGCTCATCAAGACCAGTGACATCACCAGCGGCCGGATATTGGATGGCACGCTGCAGATGGCGCCGGTTGAGGAGTTGCAGCGCACTGGCGCGCTGCTGCGCCAGCGCCTGGGCTGATCATGCTCCGCTGAGCATCAATGCAAATGGGGGAAGGGAAGCATGGAAACGCTGGAAGCCTTTTACGAGCGCTACCGCGCCGGCATGGAGTCGATGCGCGAGCTGAAGGAGCTCGACGAGTTCTTCGGCCTGCCCTGGATGGTGATTACCCCGGATGGGAAGTCGTTCTGCCATCACACCTATGAGGACCTGCGGGCGTTCACCAAGACGCGCTTCGACAGTTTTGCCGCCGACAGGCTTACGCGCTGGACGCGGCGCAGCTTCGACGCCGTGACGCTGGGCGCCTCCACCACGCTGGTGTCGATCAACTGGGAGGTGGCGCGGGACGATGGCTCATTGCGGCGCGCCTGGCGCCACTATTACATGACGACAAAGACTCCGGAAGGCTGGAAGATCGTCATGGCGTCGTTTCAGCCGGGCGGGGAGTAGGGCACCAGGCTTCCATTAGCGCGGCCGAGCCTGCGTAGCAGGCCGCGCGGTCCCGCTTCCAGCAGCGCGGCCGAGCCTGCGTAGCAGGCCGCGCGGTCCCGCCTCCAGCAGCACGGCCGAGCCTGCGTAGCAGGGCGCGCGGTCCCGCCCCTCTACAACTTCTGGCCCGTAGCCGGCGATGGGCCGCGGTAGGCGGAGGCAGTAAATCCGCCATCGACGGCCACGATCTGGCCGGTCACGTGCGCCGCATCGTCGGATGCAAGGAACAGGGCGGTACGTGCCACGTCTTCCGGCATGCCGGTGCGCAGCAGCGGGTTGCCCTGGGCATTGCGCTCACGCACTTGCTCCGGTGTTTGTCCCGGACGATTGCCCATGGCCATGGGAGTGACGGTCGATCCGGGGCACACGCAGTTGACGCGTATGCCCTTGGCGGCATATTCGATGGCGCAATGGCGCGTGAGGCTGATAACCCCGCCCTTGGATGAACCGTAGCCGCTCTGGCCCACGTAGCCGACCAGGCCTGAAGTCGACGCGGTGTTGACGATGGCGCCTCCTCCGCCCTTGATCATCTCGGGGATGGCGTGCTTCATGCCCAGCCACACGCCCTTCAGGTTGATGCTGATCAGGCGGTCGAACTGTTCCTCGGACAGGTCGATGATGGTTGGGCCGACCACGACCACGCCAGCGTTGTTGAACAGGATGTCGAGCCGGCCGAATTTCGCGACCGCCTGTCGCACCAGTGACTCGACATCGGCCGAGCGGCTGACATCGGTGCGCACGTAGAGCCCTGCAGCCCCAAGCGCTTTCTCGACGCGCCGGCCGTTGTCGTCCTGCATGTCGGCGATGACCACTTTTGCGCCTTCGGCGGCGAACAGCATGGCCGCGGCCTCGCCGATGCCCGATGCGCCGCCGGTAACGATCGCCACTTTGTCCAGAAGACGTGCCATGACTGTGCTCCGAATAGAAGGGGGGTAGGGGAATGCCGCGCCTGCGGCAAGTCTAACCGAAGCTTTTCGGCACGTCCCCGGCACCCCAGGACCGTCGCCGGTAATCTGGTTACACTACAATGGTCGCGCGCATCACGAGGTACGTACACAAGACACGTTCACAAGGCAAAGAGGGCACGGTTCCATGGGGCGACTGCAGGGCAAAGTGGCAATCATCACCGGTGCGGCAGGCGGGATAGGTCTTGCGGCAACGAAGCGCTTCGTTGCCGAGGGGGCACGAGTCCTGATGGTGGACTTGCGGGAGGAAGACCTCCAGCGTGCCGCAGGGGGAATGGATGCCGCATGCGTGGGAACCTGCGCGGCGGATGTTTCCAGGGTGGAGGACACTCAGCGCTACGTCGCGCGGGCGGTCGAGCGTTTCGGCGGGCTCGACATCATGCTGTGTAATGCGGGCATCGAAGGGCAGGTGGCGAGCATCGTCGATTGCCCCATCGAAACCTTCGACAAGGTGATGGCAGTCAATGTGCGTGGCGTGTGGCTGGGCCTCAAGTTCGGCATTCCCGAGATTGCAAAGCGTCGTGGCGGAAGCATCGTCATCACGTCGTCCACGGCGGGCATCAAGGGGTCTCCTTCGATGTCGCCGTACATCACCAGCAAGCACGCGGTTGTCGGGATGATGCGCTCGGTGGCGCTGGAGTGCACTGAACTTGGCATCCGGGTCAATTCTGTTCACCCGTCAGCAACGGAGACGCGCATGATGCGCTCGCTCGAAAAGGGATTCTCCCCCGATGATCCTGATGCTGGTCGCGATCGTGCGCTGGCGGGCATCCCGATGAAACGCTACGGCACTCCCGACGAGGTGGCGGGCCTGATGTTGTTCCTGGCGAGCGATGAAAGCGCGTTTTGCACCGGGGGCGTGTATTCGGTGGACGGCGGGCGCTCCGCAACCTGATGGCAGGCTAATCATGAACCAGAGTCAGATCACGTGAAGCCCTCGACTTTCCTGTTCGGCCAGCCCTTGGGCGATTACGCGCCGCTGGCGCGGCGCGCCGACGAACTCGGTTTCGAATCGGTTTGGGTCGCCGACCATCTGGCTGCACCCATCGAGTTCGCGCCAACCTATCCATACCGCGAATCGGGTCGACCCAGCTTCGTGGCCGAGACGCCCTTCGCCGATCCGCTGGTGCTCATGGGCCAATTGTCCGCGGTGACGCGGAAAATACTGCTGGGCATCGGCGTGCTGGTGCTGCCGCTGCGCAACCCCTTTGTCGCAGCCAAGGCTGCGGCAACGGCGCAGGACTTGTCCAACGGGCGCCTGCTGATGGGCGTGGGGGTGGGCTGGATGCGCGAGGAATTCGATGCCGTCGGCGAGCCCTTCGCGCGCCGCGCTGCGCGCATGGAGGAGATGCTGGTGGTGATGAACAAGCTCTGGACGGGCGAACCGGTCAAGCACGAGGGTGAGTGGTACCGGTTCGATACCCTGCAGATGTCACCCGGCGTGACCAGGCCCATTCCGATCCTGGTGGGTGGGTCCAGCGAACCGGCCTTGCAGCGCGCCGCGCGCATCGCGGACGGCTGGTGCGGCCCGCCGTGCAGCCTGGCGGACAACATTGCCCATCGCACGGTCATCCAGCGGGCGTTGGGCCCGGCCGGGCGCGACGCGAAGCAGTTTTCCTACTGGGTGCGCTCCAATGAGGCGACATCGAAGGAATTGATCGCCCGCTACCGTGAGTCAGGGTTCGAGCACCTGATCGTGGCATTGCCGCTTGCGCTCGACAGCATGGCCGGGAAACTGGAGTGGCTGGAGCAGGTCGCCATCTGGTATCGGGAGTAAAGTGATGCCCATGAGCCGGATACCAAGTCGGGATATGCGCGTCGTTGCCGCGGTTGCGTTGGGTTGCTTTGCGGGCAACCCGGTATTCGCGCAGGCTGAACTGTTCAAGTGCACGGACGGCGTGACGACGACCTATTCCAGTACGGCCTGCGAGAAGCTGGGGCTGAAGTCCTCGGGGGCTATTCGTGACCGGTTGACCGTCATTGGCAACGGCCCGTCCCCCGTAAGGCCGGAGCCGGCCAAGGCTCAGCCCGCCTCGAAACCCCCGGTAACCGAGGAAGAGGAGCAGCGCGCGCGCAGGGCGGCGGCGGGGCTCAAGCCAATCAATCCGTTGATCGACAAGCTGCTGAAATAGCCAGCGGCTCGGAACATGCCGTTACACGGTTCTAGCCCATGATAATAATCAGGCTAAAACCGTTGGTATGTCGGCCAATCTTTCGTAATCTTGATCAGATCGTGTGATTGATTCCGGCCGACGGCGGTGTTGGCCTATTCCGGCTTGATTCCGGCCTCCTTGGCAACCTTGGCCCACTTGCGCAGCTCGACCTGCATGAAGTCTTCCCATTGCTTGGGCGTTCCGCCAACGACCTCGATGCCTGAGCCGGCGAGCTTTGCGCTGACATCCGGGGCGAGCAGGACCTTGTTGATGCCGGCGTTGATCGTATCGATCACGTCCTTCGGTGTGCCGGGCGCTGCGAGGATGCCGCCCCAGGAACTGGTGTCGAATCCGGGGACGCCGGACTCGGCGATGGTGGGCACATCCGGCGCAATGGAGGAGCGCTTCAGGGTCGTCACCGCGACGGCGCGAACGGCCCCGGACTTCACATGCGGCATGATCGCGGTGATGGTATCGAAGATCATGGAAGTGCGACCGGAGAGGATGTCCGGGTGCGCAGCGCTGCTTCCCTTGTAGGGAATGTGCAGGATGTCGGCGCCGGTCATGGATTTGAACAGTTCGGCGGCCGTATGGAGCGAACTGCCCTGTCCGCCGGAGGCGTAGGAGAGCTTGCCGGGGTTGGCCTTGCCATAGGCCAGCAATTCCGGGATGGTCTTGATGGGCAACGAGGGGGCTACGGCGAGCAGCAGTGGCACGACGTGCGTTTGCACGACGAACGAGAAATCCTTGATTGAATCGTAGGGCAGGGTCTTGAACAGCAACGGGTTCACGGCATGGCTCGAGACCACGATCACCAGGTTGTAGCCGTCGGGCGGGCTCTTGGCTACCACATCGGTGCCGATCATCTGGCTTCCACCGGGCTTGTTCTCCACCAGCACCGACTGCCCCCATGCTGGGGTGAGGCGCTCTCCCAGGACACGCGCGATCAAGTCGATCGCGCCACCAGGGGTCGAAGGAACAATGATCCTCACAGGCTTGCTGGGGAATTGCTGGGCGATGGACGCAGGTACCGCGCCAATGAGCGCAGCAAACAGCGCGCAAAGCTTTAGAATTTGTACCGGTGGCATGCGTTTCTCCCTTGTGTGTTTCGGTCAATAGGCCGTGCTGGGCCATGCAGTTGGATATTCCTTTGAAGGCCAAGCATGCGTGGATGCGGAAAAACATGCTGGAATCCGGTTTGATGATACATGATGCCTTTCGGGATTCGTTTCGCGGAAAGCGATCTGGATTCAGTGTTGCCGGTTGTGTATGCCGCAGATACGATTGCGAGGCAACGTAGTGAGGAGCACTCGATGACGGGGATGGAAAAGGCCATGGGTTCCACGCTGGATGTGCGTCCAATGACTTTGACAATCGGCGCCGAGTTGCTCAATGTGGACCTGGCCGCGGCTCAATCGCCGCAAACCTGGAAATCCATTGCCGATGCACTTTACCGGTACGGGGTGGTCTTCTTTCGGGACCAGGTTCTCACGCCTGCACAGCAAATTGAATTTGCCCGTCGCTTTGGCGATGTGTCCGCCGTGCCGCTACTGGGAGACGTTGACGGATACGCTGAATTGGGCGAGGTGCGCAAGGAGCGTGACCAGCGCGACGCTACCGGAAACATCTGGCATACCGACCAAAGCGCGCGCGCCCATCCGGTCCGGGCCACCGTCTTGCTCGCGCGGGAGGTTCCCGCCGTCGGTGGAGACACCTGCTTTGTCAGCATGGTCAGCGCGTACGAGGCGCTTTCGGACGGCATGAAACGCACGCTGGAGGGGTTGCGCGCAATCCACTCGGAGGCTCGCGTCCGAACAAGGTATTCCACTGCGGATGTCAACCTGGTCGACGAGGCGCGTGAGCCTTCGCAGGCAACGCATCCGGTAGTCATTCGACTTCCGGAAGATGGGCGCAAGGCCTTGTATGTCAATCCCAGCAAGACCGTTTGCTTCGAGGGCTGGACGCAGAAGGAAAGCGTTGGCCTGCTGGATTTCCTTTACCAGCATGCGCAGCGTCCCGAGTTCATGTGCCGGTTTCGGTGGCGCGAGGGCTCGATGGCGTTCTGGGACAACTACCAGACATGGCATTACGCGGTGAATGACTACCATGGCCAGCGCCGATTGATGCATCGGACGGTGATTGAGTCAGCGCTTTTTCGCTAAGGAAGAATTGAACGAAAGGAATGCTGCAATGAGTGCTCACACGGGAGCGGCCACAAAATCCGCGGAAATCCGGTCGCAGTTGAACTACCCGGTCATCGATGCCGATGGTCACCTCTATGAATTCACGCCGCTGTTCATGGAGATGCTGGCCAAAGTCGGCGGCGCGGGCATGCCGCAGAAGTATCGCGACTACCTGACTGCGACCGGGAGCTATTCAGGCTGGTGGCATGACATGAGCTGGGATGAGCGCCGCGACATCCGCGCGCGACGCCCGGCGTGGTGGGCGTACCCGACCGCCAGCACGCGCGATGCGGCAACCGCGGCATTGCCCTCGCTGGCGCATGAGCGGCTGGCGACCGGGGAGCTCGGCATGGATTTCGTCGTCTCCTACGGCATGACCTCGATTCCCGTCATGCTCATCAGGGACGAAGAGATTCGCCGGGCCGCGGTGCGCGCCATCAACCTGACCAAGGCCGAGCAGTTCCGCGAGGAGGCCGATCGCATCACGCCGGTGGCCAGCATCCCGATGAACACGCCGGGTGAGGCCATCGCAGAACTCGAATACGCGGTGCGCGAGCTTGGCCTCAAATCCATCGTCATCCCCACCACGGTGCTGAGGCCCATCCCCGCCGTCCATCGCAAAAACCCGGGGGTGTTTCCCGATGCCTGCTGGTTCGATACCTATGGCATCGACAGTGAATACGACTACGACCCGTTCTGGGCCAAATGCCAGGAACTCAAGGTCGCCGTATCGGCGCACTCGGGCACCCAGCCGCTGTTGCCGATGTATGGCCGCTCCATTTCCAACTTCTCCTTCAACCATATTGGCAACCACGCCTATCACCAGGGCTTGTTGTGCAAGTCGATCTTCATGGGCGGCGTGACGCGGCGCTTTCCCAGGCTCAATTTCGCGTTCATGGAAGGCGGCGTCGGCTGGGCTGCCGTCATGCTGAATGAGATTCTTGGCACCTGGCGCAAACGCAGCGTGTCAGGCCTGGCGGCCACCGACCCCTACCGGCTGGACCACGCCGGATACACCGCCTTGATGAAGCAATATGGCGGCAGGCTCACGTCAGGCAGGCCGGAGTCTGATCTCGCCCCGCATCCGACCATCGTCAAGCCCATGAAGCCGGAGAATTTCGATGAATGGGAGGCGCTCGGGGTGGTGAGCGAAGAAGAACTGATCGAACGCTTCGTCGGCAATTTTTACTTTGGTGTCGAGGCCGACGATCCGATCAACGCCTGGGCGTTCAACACCCGCGTCAATCCATGCGGCGTCCGCCTCAAGGCGGTGCTGGGCTCGGATATCGGGCACTACGACGTGCCGGACATGAGCCGGGTCGTTGAGGAGGCCTACGAATTGCTGGAGCACGGCCTGCTCGACGAGGCTGATTTTCGCGACCTCGTCTTCGCCAATGCAGTGCGCCTGCACGGGGGGATGAACCCGGCGTTTTACGACGGTACCGCGGTCGAGCGCGAGGCAAGGGCGCTGCTGGATAAAGCGGAGCCGGTCAAGGCGTAGTGCGCGCGCGAGAACCGGCTTGCCGGCGTCAGGAGCGAAGCACCTTGCCTGGACTCACGCCGGTCATCTCGCCGTTTTCGAAGATTGGCGTTCCGTTGACGATGGTGTAGTGGATGCCTTGCGAGGGCATGACGAAGCGCTTGGCGCCGCCGGGCAGATCGAAGCGCTTGACGCCGCGCTCGGCCGAACCCACGGTCGCCGGATCGAATATGGCGATGTCCGCGGCAAGGCCCGGCGCAATGCGGCCGCGGTCGGTGATGCCGAACAGCGCGGCCGGTTCCGAGGTCATCCGCTGGACGGCCTGCTCGAGGGATAGTGCCTTCTGTTCGCGCACCCAGTGTCCCAGCATGTAGGTTGCATAGCCCGCGTCGCAGAGCACGCCCAGGTGCGCACCGCCATCGGACAGGCCGATCAGCGTGCTGGTATTGCGCAGCAGCTTGGCAACGCCTTCCTGATTGGTGTTCAGGAATGCCACCGCAAATTCGGTGCGCAGGTCATCCTCGAGCGCGAAATCCAGCAGTGCATCGACGCCGTCCGTGCCGCGCTCCTTCGCCAGCGTTGCGACCGTTTTGCCCTCATGCTGCTTGAGCGCGGGGGAGCCGACTTCGGATACGGCCATCAGGTTCCAGTTGCCGGTGAACTGGGCAGGCCCCTTGAGTTCCTGGCGAAAGCGGTTGCGAAATTCCTGGCTGGAGAGGATGCGCTTTTGCTCCTCGAGCGGCTTGTTGAGGATGGTGTGCCATGAGGCAAAGCTCAGGAAGGAGTGTGGAGACCGCAGGTCCATGTCGCGTGTCAGCGGCCGCGCGCAGATCTGCGGTACCGATCCCCTGGCAGTCAGGTGTGCAGATTTCCGCAGGCTGTCGTCGCAGGCGCCCGGGATGTCGTCCCGGAACAACAGCGAGAGCCAGGTGACCGGACGCCCGCTCTCCTCGAGGAGCGAACGCAGCACTTCCACGTTCTCGTCGGACAGCACCGACATCTGCTGGGTCAGGGCGATTTCTATCAGGCCTTTCCCGGCGCGCTTGAGCACATTGGCGTAGGCCTTGAGTTCCGCGGCGTCGGCGTTGCGGCAGGCCAGCGGGCGGCCCTGGTGTCCGATGTGGTTCGGGAGCTGTGTCGTGGAAAAGCCGTACGCGCCAGCGCGCATGGCCTCCTCGAGCAGCAGG
>CANJXQ010000155.1 GCA_947478805.1 Betaproteobacteria bacterium
CGCTACGCCCGCGCGCCCAAGCCTGAAGCTGGCGTGCCTGCGTCTCGGTGATTGTGATCGTGGGTGCGATTCGCATGTCTGTGCCCTCCTAATACTACAGACACGGCAATCGCAATTAAGTTTTAATATTTACGGCGCACTACACTAGAGGGGATCGTAAGCTCCCCTTCCATCTTCCTTTCGTCCACCAGAAACTACTTGGACAGCGCTCGTCGAACAATCGGCATGACATCCTTCGCCAGCATCTCGATCGACCGCAGCACCAACCGCTGTTCCATTCCCATCCATTGCACCCGCGCAATCAGCCGATTGCAGCCCGCCTCGCGGCCGAGACGAATGAGGTCCTGCGCGCATTCCTCGGGCGAGCCGATGATGACGCGACCGTTGATCAGCTCCTCGAGTTCCAGCTGCTCCTTGCCGGATCCGACCACCTTGCTGAACAGGCCCCACTGGCCGAAGAGCTTGTAGCTCGCTGCGAGCGCAGGCGCTGCCTCGCGGATGGCGGTCTCGCGGTCGGGCGCGACGATGATGTTGCGGATCAGCGGAAGTTCCACTGGTGGCGGCTTGCCCGCGGCAGCCAGCGCGGCGCGGTAGGCCTTGGCCTGCCCGATCACGACGTCGTGGACCAGATGCGCGGAACTGACCCAGCCATCCCCAAGGGCCGTGTCGGACAGCCCTGCCACCCGCTCCACCGCCGCTGTGACACTGCCGCCGAACCACATCGGCGGGCGCGGCTTCTTCGTCGGTTTCAGGGCCAGGGTGAGCTTGTCCGCCTGAAAATGCTTTCCCGCGAAGCTCACTTCATCTTCGGTGAAAAGCCGGCGGATCAATTCCACGCCTTCGAGGAAGCGGCTGATCCTTTGCCTGTGGTCGAGCCCCAGAATACGCGACTCGTCCTGCTGCCAGCCGGGCGCGAGGCCCAGGGTCAGGCGCCCGCCGCACATCGCATCCAGTGTCGCCGCCTGCTGCGCCACGTGCAAGGGGTGATACCAGGGCAGGATCAGCATGCTGGTGGAAAGGGCCATCTCTTCGTCTACCGCGGACAAGCGGGCCAGTGTCTCGAAGGGCGGCAGCCAGGCCGATGCGCCATAGGACATGTGCTGGCCGATGCTGATCCCGTCGTAGCCCAGCTGCCGCGCCAGCCGCACCTGCTCGGCGTGCTCGGCGAGGCGGCGGCCGAGGTCGTCGGTGGGACGGTGTTCCGTATTGATGAACAGCGTGAGTCGCATGCGGACCTCGAGAAGGCGTAGCTTCAGTCTTGGAAGATGAATTGGATGGTAACAAACGGAAAAGCGGCTCGGCCGCTTGTGCCCGGAAGAATTTTCCATCCTGCAGCAGCGTAAAATACGCCCACAAGAATAATTGAGCCGCCCTCCTGCAAAGCGCAAGACCATTGCCTTTTGAATGAATTGTGGAGACCGCAGTTGAATGACAGAACCACTATCGTGCCCTCGCCGATCCTTCACTACCTGGAGGAACTGCACGAGCAGATTCTTCCGCTCGAGGCGGGCAATGTTGCAAGCTACATTCCGGAACTCGCGCGCGCCAACCCGCAGTGGTTCGGCATCGCAATCGTCACCGTGGACGGGCATGTCTACCAGGTGGGCGACTCACGCCAGCCCTTCACCATCCAGTCGGTCTCCAAGCCATTCGTCTACGGCATCGCGCTGGAGGACTGGGGACTGGACGAAGTGATGAAACGTGTCGGGGTTGAGCCCTCGGGCGACGCCTTCAACTCGATCAGCCTGGACCCGGTCACCGGAAGGCCCCTGAACCCGATGATCAACGCCGGCGCCATTGCCACCGCCGGCATGGTCAAGGGCAGGGATGTGGAGCATCGCCTGTCGCGGGTGCTGGAGAAGTTCTCCCGCTACCTCGACCATCCGTTGACGGTGGATGAAAACGTTTACCGGTCGGAAGCGAGCACCGGACATCGCAATCGCGCCATCAGCTACATGCTGCGCAATTTCGGCATGCTCGAGGACCCGCCGGAGGAGGCCCTTGACCTGTATTTCCGGCAGTGCTCCATCCTGGTCAACTGTCGGGACCTGGCCCTGATGGCAGCGACCCTGGCCAACAACGGCGTCAACCCGATTACCGGCGTGCGGGCACTGAAGAACGAAAACGTGGAGCGGTTGCTCAGCATCATGTCCACCTGCGGCACCTACGACTTCGCCGGCAACTGGATCTACGACATTGGCCTGCCGGCCAAGAGTGGCGTCGGCGGCGGCATCATGGCGGTGCTTCCCGGGCAGGTGGGCATCGGCATCTTTTCGCCGCGCCTGGACGCCAACGGCAACAGCATGCGTGGCCTGGAGGCGTGCCGGCGGCTCTCCAAGGACTTCAGGCTGCACATCTTCAATACCGCGAAGACGCGACCCCCGGTGATCCGGAGCCAGTCCAGCGGCGTGCAAATGCGCTCGCCACGCGTGCGCAATTCCCAGGCGACGGCCTTGCTCGATGCCGAGGGTGCCGCAATACAGCTCTTCGAACTGACGGGTGATTTTGCGCTGGTCACGACCGAAGTGGTGATATCCACCGTGCTCGACCAGGTCGACATTGCGGATTATTTTGTCCTCGACGTGCGGCGTGTTTCCACCATCGATGCGGCGGGCGTGCGGTTGTTTGCACAGCTTTGCGACGACCTCGGCAAAGTGGGAAAGTTCATCTTCTTTACCAACGCAGACGACAAGTTTGCCTTCACGCGCGATTTGCGCCAGCGCCTCGGAGACAATGCCCGCCATGACCCGTTCAGTTTTACGGACAGCGGTCATGCCCTCGAATGGTGCGAGAACCAATTGCTGGGTCGATCGCGCAGTGGTTCCACGCGCGATCGTCGCGAACCCGGGGGGAACAGGGCGCACGAGCCCGAACGCCGCGGAGGCATCAGTGCCGGCATTCTTCCCACCAGCCTCAAGGAACAACCGCTGCTGCGAGGCATGAGTCCCGCAGAGATGCAGTATCTGTTCACCCTGACCTCCCCACGCGAGTTCAAGGCCGGGGAAACCATCCTCCGGCAGGGCGACCCCGGCGACGAGATCTACTTCATCGAACGCGGCGAAGTGATCGTGAGCCTGCTCACCGGCCGGACGCGCAGGCGCCTGGCGGTGCTCTCGTCGGGCATGGTCTTCGGAGAACTCGCGCTGGTAGAGAAAAACGTCCAGCGCACGGCAGGGGTCTATGCCGACACCGCGGTACGGTGTCACGTGCTGTCTTCCAACCTGCTCGATGCGCAGTCGGGCGAACTGGCGGGCGCCGTCAGGCACGCGCTATTGCTCAATCTGAACCAGTTGCTCATTCAGCACCTGCGTCGGGATCACTTTCAGATACGCATGTTGATGTAATCACCAAGGAAAATCCATTCATGAACAAGATCCGCACCACAGCAGCCATCGCCCTCGCCGTCGCCACGTTTCAGGCTTTTTCTGCCGAGCCGAAGGTGGCGAAGACCCCGTCCGGCATCGAAATCACCACCCTCAAGGAAGGCACTGGCGCAAGTCCCAAGGCCAGCGACACCGTCAAGGTCCACTACCGCGGCACGCTCACCAACGGCGCGGAGTTCGACAGCTCCTACAAGCGCGGACAGCCCGCGACGTTTCCGCTCAACCGCGTGATCCCGTGCTGGACGGAAGGCGTGCAAACGCTCAAGGTCGGCGGCAAGGCCAGGTTCCTCTGCCCATCCAAACTCGCCTACGGCAGTGGCGGCATTCCGGGCACGATACCGCCCGATGCGCCGCTGATATTCGAGGTGGAACTTCTGGACATCGGGAAGTAGAAAAGTAGAATGGTCCGGCGCCATCTCAATGCGCACTTCCAGGCAACGCCCCGCACCAGAGGTCCGTGAATCCCGACGAGGAGATCCGACATGAATGCCCTGGCCGAAGTCCTTGTGCACACCCTGCACGCGAAATTCAACGATTTTCCCTATGTGAACGTGCGCGAGGGCATGGACATGAAGGTGGTACTGGCCCGGGAGGATGAAGACCTGCTGGTCGTCCAGTTCCGCGCCCAGCCGCATGTCAGGTCCGGCCTGCATCGGCATCCGAAATCGGTGTTCGGCTTCACTACGCGCGGGGCCTGGAGCCATGAGCCGGATAATTTCAAGTACCAGCCGGATTCGTTCATCTGCGAGCCCATCAACGAGCTGCATCGCTTCATCAACGGGCCCGATGTGACCGAAGGCTATTTCATCAGCCACGGCGGCAGCGAGTACGTGGACGAGGATACGGGCGAGGTCGTTTCGCGCTTCGGCGCGGCCGACGCGTTGAGGAATTACCTGGAAAAGTGCGAAGCAGCGAAGATCCCGCGTCCCAACATACTCCGCTAGGCGAGGCGACTTCATGATGGCAATGAATAAAGCAATGTGGGCCGCGCGGCGTATTGGCACGTTCATTCTGCTGTGCGCCTCCCTGGCTACGGGCCAGGCTGCAGCACAGGAATTCCCGAGCAAGCCCCTGCGCCTGGTGGTCACCCAGGGTGCGGGAACCATGACCGATTCCTTTGCCCGCTTCATTGCCGAAGGCATGACGCCTTATCTTGGAAAGCCGGTGATCGTGGACAACAAGCCCGGCGCGGGCAACACGCTCGGTTTGCGCTATGTCGCCAAGGAGGCGCCTGCAGACGGTTACACCTTCGTGCTGTTCACGCCCACCAGCGCAGCCATGCTGCCGCTCACGAACAAGGACCTCCTGTTCGACCCGTTGAAGGACCTGCCGTTCGTCATTGGGTTGGCGGAGGGACGCACCGTGCTGGTGACGTCCCCGAAATCCCAATGGAAAACGTTCCGGGAACTGTTCGACTACGCCAAGAAGAATCCGGGGAAGCTCAACTATGGCACCTCTGCCCCGTTCGGCACGCTGATCGTCGAGACCGTGCTGCGCAAGGAGGGCGTCGAGATGGTGCAGGTGCCCTACCCGGCGGCGCCGCCCTTCTACCTGGCCCTGACCGCCGGGGACATTCACCTGGGCACCGTCAATGAACAGGTCGGCGCGCAGATGCAGCCGATTGCCGTGACAGGGACCACGCGCGCTGCAGCCTATCCGAATGCACCAACCTTCGCGGAGCTGGGGTATCCCTTCATGCCGGGTGTCCGCTTTTCGCTCAATGTGCCGGTGGGTGTGCCAAAGCCCGCGATGGACAAGCTTTACTCGGCAGCGTCCCAGGCCATCCGCCAGCAGAGCGTCAAGGACCAGTTCGCCAAATTCCAGTACGTTCTGATCGAGCAGTCTGCCGAGGTCGCTAACAAGCTGATGCAGGACGAAGCAAAACTGTTCGCCGACATCGCGAGGCAAATCGGCCTCAAGCCGCAGTAGTTGCGAACTTGCCGTCGGACCAACAGCGGGTGCCTGAACTGAAGAAGATCGACCTCGCTACCGATCCCGCGGCTGCACGCTACGTCAAATCCGAAATGGTCACGGTGGCATTCGCGCTGGAGTCGGGCGAACTCATCAGTCTCGAAGGTCCCAACCGCTACCTCGCGGGCGACGCGCTGATCACAGGATCCACCGGCAGCCGATGGTGCGTGTCCCGCGATCGCTTCGATGCAAAGTACGAGCCCGTTACCCCCTCGGAGGCAGGCAGGGACGGTCGCTATGCCGCGCGGCCGATACCGGTGCTGGCCAAACAAATGGCAGAGCCCTTCACGGCAGCCCGTACGACCGGCGGCGATGTATTGAGAGGCAATGCGGGCGACTGGCTGCTGCAATATGGCCCCGACGATTACGGCATCGCCGAGCAGCGACGCTTTGCAGCCATTTATCGGAAGGTGGATTGAGTTGCATCCAAGCTTGCGACGCTGCCCTTGCATGTCGATGAAGGCGCGGCCCGAGCCCGCGTTGCGATGAAGCCCCTGCAGATCCTCGTTGCCCTGGTGTCGATGTCCTCCATCGGCTCATCCACTGCGCGCTTTGCGGTGCTGGTCTGCGCGGCGCAGGCCGGCGCGTCGCCAGCCACGGTAGGGTTCCTGGCCGCGCTGTACGCCGGGGTCGGCTCGCTCGCATCGGTGCCGGCCGGCCGCCTGATCGATCGCCTGGGTGTCAGGACGCCGCTCCTATACAGCGCCGCCCTGCTCGCCTTCGGGGTGAGCCTCGGCGCAATATGGCGCGGCATGCCGATGCTGGTGGCCGTCATTGCCTTTTCCGGCATCGCCTTTCACGTCATGATCATCGCATTCGGCCGCCTGGCAGGCGATCTGGCGACCCCCGACCGTCGCGCCGAGGCCTTCGGCATGCTCGGCTTCGGGTATTCGATCTCGCTGCTGGCAGCACCGCTGATTGCAGGATTTGCCATCGACCTCATCGGATTCACGTGGTCGTTTGTCCTGTTCGCGCTGATCCCGCTCGGCTCCTTCATGATGGTGTACACCGATCGCCTGCCCTGGTCGCCGCCCGCGGCGGCACGCAGCGCCGCCGCGGGCCAGGGCTCTCGCGACGATCAGGCCGCGACGGCACCCCCTCCGCGCAGCGGCGCGCTCGGCTTGCTGCGCTCCCCGGCACTCAGGCGCCTGTGGGCCTGCTGCACGGCGTTCGAGGCGGGGTGGATGGGCTTCACCTTCATGCTGCCGATCGTCGGCACGCAGCTCGGGTTCAGCGCGTCGCGCATCGGCCTGGTCGCCGGCGCCGCCGGCTTCATGCTCTTTCTCACCCGCGCCTGCATGACCCCCTTGCTGCGACGCTTCACGCCCTGGCAGTTGCTGATCGCCGGCCTCGCCATCGGCGGCGCGGGGTTTGCCGGCCTCGGCTTTGCCGAAACTTTCCCGTGGATGGTGGTATGCGCCGGGCTGATCGGATTGGGACAGGGCGCCAGCAGCCCCATGGTGACGGCGCTGATCTACGAGAACGCCCCCGCGCATGAGAAAGGCGAGGCCATCGCGATGCGCACCATGATCAGCAGCGCATCGCAATGCTCCGCCCCGCTCGTCGCGGGCGCAATCAGCGCCACTGTCGGCCCGATGCCGGTGTTTCTCGGACTTGCCGCGGGCATGATTGGCACCGCGTGGTCCTCGCGCGCTCGCGCGCGGGGACGCGGGAAGAAATCCTGAACGTCGCGCTACTGCCGCTCCATACCGGCTGAACGCGCGCGCCTCGTCGGCAGCGCAGTTGGCGCGATCACGAGATCAGGACAGCAGCTCTTCCGATCACCTCGCCCCGCTCGACGCGCGCGTGCAAGGCCTCGGCATCCTCCAGCGGACGGATATCGGTGACCAGCGGCCAGACTTCGCGGCGGGCAACAAGGTTTAGCGCCTCGATGACTTCCGAGCGCGTGACGTAGCGACTGCCGAGCACGGACTGCTCGTGCTTCAACAACTGCTCGGCTGACACCGGGAAGGTCTGCCCCGATCCGCCCAGCGTGACCATGCGTCCGCGACGCCCCAGCGACAGGCACGCAGCCTCCAGCGTGCTTTTCGAAGAGACATAGTCGATGGCCACATCCACGCCACGGCCGTGGGTGAGCTCCATGAGTTGCTCGACGACATGGCCCTTGGAAGCATCCACCGCGTCATCGGCGCCCGCCTTGCGGCAGGCATCGAACTTGATCGCGGCCGTGTCGACGGCGATCACGCGGGCGCGCGCCCACCTGGCCATCATCAATTGATGGATGCCCAGCCCTCCGCCGGCACCGAACACGGCCACCGTCTCTCCGGGCTTCACGTCTGCGCGCCGCAGCACCTTGAGCGGCGTGGCGAGCGCATCGGTAATGACGCCGATCTCGGCTGGATGCGCGCGATGGTCGAGCGATTCGGGAATGCGGACGTAATTGCGCGCAGGCAGCTTGATGTATTCGGCGTAGCCGCCATCGCATTCGCGACCGACATTGCCGCCGAGGTTCTCGCACAGGGGCTCGAGCTTGTCGAGGCACCAGCGGCAATGGCCGCAGTCGAGGTAGAAGTAGGCAGTGACCGCATCGCCGGCGGCGAGGCCCTTGACGCCGGCACCGACGGCAACGATTTCACCGGTGATCTCATGGCCGATGATGCGCGGGAACTTTGCCTTGGTGCGCCCCGCTTTCACATGCTGGATGGTCAGCCCCGAGCCGCAGGCGAGCACCCGCGCCACCGCTTCGCCCGGGCCGGGCACGGGGTCGGGCATGCTGACCAGCTCAAACGGGGTATCGGGCGCACGCAGAACAAGGGCTTTCATGAGACGTACTCCTCTCCCCGGGCTAGAAGCGCCGCACCTGTTTCCAGAACACCGCGACCAGCACAGCGAAGGCACCGGCACCGATCGCCCCTGCCGCGAGCGCGTCGCGCACGCCGAGCGCATCAGTGGAGAAACCGAGGAAGGCGCCGCCAAGCGAATTGGAGCTGACGGCGGCGACGAACAGCACGCTCATCACCCGGCCGCGGACATGGTCGGGGGCGAGCGTCTGGAACGCCGTCATGCGCACCGACACGCTCATGGAATCGAGGAATCCGAGCAGCGCGACCAGAAACAGCGCCATCGGCAACCAGGTTGAGTAGGCGAAGAGATACAGCGCCACGGCGTGCAGCATGGTCACCACCAGGATGACCAGCCCCCTGCGCTGGATGTTGCCGAGCATGAGAACACCCAGGAAGCCCAGCAGCGCGCCAAAGGCCGGGGCAGACAGCAGGGCACCAAGGCCCGCCGCGCCCACATGCAGTACATCCTTGGCGAATACCGGCATCATGGCCGGGTAGAAGCCCAGCAGCATGGTGACGGTATCGAGCAAGGTAAACGCGAGCAGTGCCGGCGTGCGCAGCACGAAGGCCACCCCGTCGAAGAGGAACGCCAGGTTCAGCGGCGGCCGGGTACGGTTCTTGTCTTCACGCACATGCAGCATGGTGAGCACGATGAGCGCGGGGATCAGTATCGCCGCATTGGCCGCATAGACGGTGCCCGCACCCAGCACCTGGATCGCCCCGCCACCCAGCAGCGGCCCGATAAGCTGCGCCGCCTGCGAGGTGCTCGAGCGCAGCGCCGTGGCGTTCAGGAGATCCTTCTCCGGCACCAGCTTCGGGATAAGTGCCTGCTGCGCCGGATGCGTGACGCTGTCGAGCAGCGCGCAGGTGAAGGTCACCGCATAGATATGCCACACCTCGATGTGCCCGGAAAATGTGAGGATCGCCAGCAGCAAGGCGAGCACGGCCTCGAGTGCAACCACCACCTGCAGCAGCCTGCGCCGGTCAAACAGGTCCGCAAGGCTGCCGCCCACGAGGCCCATCACCAGCGCCGGAATGCCCTGGAAGAGGAAGGTCAGCCC
>CANJXQ010000156.1 GCA_947478805.1 Betaproteobacteria bacterium
AGACCCCGTCGCTGGACGCGGGCTCGCAGCCTCCAATGGTGGGGCAGGCAAAAGTCGGCGCCCTGCGGGTCAAATCTGGGTCGGCGCAAACATGGGGGAGTTTGAAGTGGCCATCGGGATAGCTACCATGGCCATCTTCTATCCTGCAGTTGCGAACCCGCATCAATACAACATCTTTATTTTGCAAATTGCACTTCGTTCCCCGGTTTGTTCCCCGTCTTTTCCTTTGATGCCCTAGATGCTCGCAACTGTTCCCGAGACAGCGTCAGCGATTCTGAGCGATGCGCGTTTCCAAAGCTTCCAAACAATCCCGTAGATCGCATGTCTCGACTTGGGCGCAGTGGAGTTCATGTAGAACTTGGCTCATCTAGCGGTCAAGATCAGTCAGGGCGTTGCGCGTGACTTCGAAACGTTTTCGCCGTGTCATTTTTACCTCGCCGCGCAATGGTCGTGTTGCTTGCAGCCAGCCTCAAGGCCGCCACCTCAACTCAGCGAGCAACCTGCTGGTAGCGCCCATGTCGTGGTCGCCCGACTGTCCTTTAGCAACTCCGGTTTGTCGATGCCGATTCTTACGGCGCTGAGTTTCCGTTCACAGCATTCACACAAAATTTCTTACACGCCCACAACCGAATAAATACTTACGCCCACTTACTCCTTTCTTTGTGTTGACGCGCTAATTAATCAGATGGCCAAACCGAACGGTAGTCACCCCTGGGCGCAATTGTCTTACCGAAGGCATAACCAGGATGCAGTCGTCGTAAGGGACGCAGACAGGATGTCCAGCATCGGTTGCAATGATGGTGCCTGCTATCTTTATTACTTCGCCGCCGTGGTAATCATCAATGAATCTAAAGTCCATCGATTTTGCGACAACGCGGTGAGTGACGAAAATTGGTGGAGGGGATGGAAAATCAGGCAATAGCCAACCCTGTGGCACGTCATTCTTTTCAATTACACGAGAGGCCAACAAAAAACGAATGAGCGTATTGCGTGCCATCTCAAGCGAAGCTCGCGCCCAATGCTGCCCAGCTTCTAGCAGCAAAGCAATGCCTGGTTGATCTTGTTGGCCGAACTTACCAAAATCACGCATCCGCACACCATCCTCGTGTCCGGCATCAACAATTGCTTGAGCGCCAGTGTTGAGAGCCTGAGCAAAATCTATATTTCGCTGCAAGAGCCCTGTGACAAGTAAGGCTCCGCAGGGCTCATGCATCGAATGAAGGTCGAGCAAATAGCTGGATCGTTCAACAAATGGTCTCAAGACTCGCGCTCGGTCGAGTTCACTACTGCTCGCAGGTTCGTTTAGCCGATCGACATCCCACACCCGGTTGAAATCTTCGTCGACATATCTGGAGGAGTCTGGTTTGGATTCATCGAATCGCGAAAAAGCGGCAACATTGCAAAAAATCGCGGTTATTCTTCCACAGCGCGGACGAACTCCCGCGTCAAGAAACTCCTTTAATGCCAAAGCACCTGAGTACTCATTGCCATGAACCAGAGCCGTGATCAAGACCTCAGGGCCATCAATACAAGATGCAATTTCGTGCACAAAATCGATACCGGTGGATGAAGCGTGCAGTGCGGAAATTGAGGGGGCCGCCAGTTCTATCTGATGCGTCTGCGTACCTGGATGTAAAAAAGTAGACATCCTTTAGACCAATTCCCTTTGCCCATGATTTACAGATATGAAATTTCTCAACTCAGGGGTTTTTGGTGATGTAAAAATATCCTCTGCCGTCCCAACCTCGTGAACCAAACCTTGGTGCATGAAAACAACCCGGTCGCACACTTTTCGGGCGAAATTCATCTCGTGTGTCACGATGATCAGCGTCACCCCTTCCCTTGCCAAAGCTTCTATCACTTGTAGTACCTCGCCTACAAGTTCAGGATCCAGGGCCGAAGTTATCTCGTCACAGAGGATCACCTCGGGATTCATGGCCAAAGCACGCGCAATCGCCACCCGCTGCTGCTGCCCGCCCGATAACTCATGTGGGAAGCTATCAAATTTTTCGGTCAAGCCCACGCGAGTGAGTAACTTTTCGGCAAGCAATTTTGCATCCCCTGGGGACATGTTCTTCACAAGCTTAGGTGCCAGCATGATGTTATTTCCAACACTCATCGCTGGAAATAGGTTGAAACTCTGGAAGACCATCCCGACCTTCTGCCGTAGCGCCCGCATTGCATTGGGATCAGAACTCTTGACTGGGACTCCGTCGACAAGCAACTCTCCCGACTGGAACACCTCAAGTCCGTTGATGCACCTAAGCAATGTGCTCTTGCCAGAGCCGCTCTTACCAATGATGCAAACGACCTCTTTGCGCCCGACAGACAGATCGATTCCCTTAAGAACCTGTAAAGTGCCGAAGCTTTTCTGCAGGCCTCTTATCTCCACCAAACCGGAGGAGTGCTTGTTCATAATGACTCCTTAGTGTCCAACATCAAATTTCCGCTCCAGTGTGCGGCCCCACATTGAGAAGGGAAAACAAAGTGCGAAATACATCAATGCGACGGTACCATAGACAAAGAACGGATCATATGTTACGTTGGTAATAATCTGCCCTGTCCTTGTCAGTTCAATAAAACCAATAACGGAGGCGAGTGAGGTATTTTTTATGATTTGTACAAGCAGTCCGACCGTAGGAGGAACTGATATACGTAAGGCTTGGGGAAAGATCACATAGCGCAGCTGCTCGCGCAAATTGAGTGCTAGGCTGCTGGATGCTTCCCACTGACCCTTTGGGATTGACATCACACAGCCGTGCCATGTTTCCGTCAGAAATGCGCTCGCATAAAACGACAAGCATAGTGTTGCAGCCAGAAGTGGAGACGGATTGAAGCCAAGTAAGGCTAGGCCGAAATATGTTAAAAAGAGCTGCATCAGTAACGGTGTACCCTGAAATAGCTGTACGTACCAAGTGATGAGTCGACCCAAACTATTGGGGCGCATAATGCGTAATATAAGGAGGACAAGACCAAGCACAATTCCGCCCAAAAAAGCAATGGCTGACAGGAACAGTGTCCACGGTAGCGATAGCAAAAGATTGCGGATCACGTCCCAGGTTGAAAAACTGCTCATTCTTGCACTTTCAGAATTTCATACGACCAAATATGAAGCGCGGACCCACCCAGAGAAGCAATTTTCGAAAAAATATTGCGATGACGAGATAACAGGCCGTCACAACCATGAATGATTCAAAACTCCGAAAAGTTTTCCCAGCAACAAAGTTGGCCGAGTATGAAATTTCTTCGGCGGAAATTTGACTGCACACGGAGGTGGCCAACATCATGATGACCAGTTGACTCACGAGAGCCGGCCAGACCCGCGCGAGTCCTGGCGCGACCATTACACGGGTGAATATCTGCCAGCGGTTAAGTGCCAGTGATTGCGCCGCTTCTACCTGCCCTTTGGGTGTTGCCTGAATACCGGCCCGCACTATTTCGCAAGCGTATGCCCCTAGGTTCAAAGTTAAAGCGACTAGGCTTGCTACGATTGCCCCCATCTTGAAGCCTGCAGAGGCCAATCCAAAAAAAATGAAAAAAATCTGAATAATGAATGGGGTATTTCGAAAGAGCTCGACATAAGCAGCCACGATTAGCTTCAACAAGGAGGGGCCTTGGAGACGAACCCAAGCGCAGAGCGTGCCAAGTAATGTTCCAAGCAAGCAACTTGCCAAGGTCAGGAAGCAAGTCATAAAAAACCCGCTAATAAATAGCGGCCAAGCCGTGATGACGTCAGAGAAGTCTAATACTTTCATCTTGCCTTTGTGTGCCTGCTAATGAGACAAAGAACCGGTACGCAACGCTTGCTAGCGCATGGGTAACTTGTCTGGATTGACATGCAGTTGACATGCAGGTCATGGCGCTCCATCACTGTCAAATAGAGTTCGGACTGATTCTTGTCCATCGAGAATTCCTAGTGTACTCAAAAGAGCCTGTGCTTGTTCACAGCCTAATACCGGCTCAACGCAGCCAAGAAATTTCCCCTTAATTTCGTCGGAAGTTAGGGGGGATTCGACAGATCCACGAGGTATTGCACGAAAAGACTTCAGGGTCTGACCGTTGGTTAGAAGCACTTCTACGGCAGCGCCTTCGGGCGCTTCAATCAACAATCTCTTGTCATCCCAAAGTGAGCTGGTGGTCATATGTACACGCAACATTAAGGAGGCCAGTGCTCTGTCTTGAAGAAGGGTTTCGTTGAGGTGGGCCATTGTCAGGGTGCCATGCGTTAGTGAGGCGGCCATTGCGAAAGGCATGCTGAACTGACTTTGTTGCACGGTCTTTGGCCGGTCGTACACTAGGTTTCGGCGCACCATCGGTGGAACGTCGCAGTTGATGCATTCAATGTCATCAAGGCGGACACCATTTGCGATGACCAGTTCGAACACTGCATCGATTGCTGCATGCGATGACAGGCACACGGGGATGCGCTTGATGTCCACTCCCGGCGATTGCGCGAACCATAACTTCCCTAGTCGATCAATTGAGGTGGTATCAAAGGTGCCTTGGTTGAGCAGATTGATAAAGCCGTTCTCAGACTCTATAGGCTCAATTGGTCCCGTTGCTCCGTGCAAAGCAAGCAAGGCGCACACCACGCCGGCTTCAGATGCGCGGCCCGCCAGAAGCGGTTTGCCATCCGTACCAAAGCACGCTTTGCTGCCGCCCGCCCCAGCAATCGCAAGCCCGAGAGCTGAGCTCATCTGCTCAATATTTAGCTTGAGCAAGCAAGATGCAGCTACAGCCGCACCGATCGGCCCCAAAACCCCAGTGGTCCACCAACCTTGTGCATAGAGGACATTTTGGGAGGCTGCACCTACGGCATATTCACACTCCGAGCCAGCGATGAAAGCGGTGAGCATTTCCTGACCAGTGGCATCAACCATTTGCGCAATTGCTAGCGCGGCCGGTGCAATGACCGCTGACCCGTGCACTACGCCTGCGTAACAGTTGTCGTCAAAATCGAGTGCGTGTGCACAAGTTCCATTGATGAATGCCGCTGCGGTAGCTGTGGATCGTGTCGCACCACAAAATATGGTCGAGTGGCCGCTTGGGTCTCCTTGCAACCCGATCCTTTTTGCTAGTACTCCAACCCGCGTCCCAGATCCCGCGATTGCCACACCAACTGTGTCTAGAAAGCAGGTCTGCGCGCGTTGTCTAATCAGTTCGGGGACTTGAGCGGCTGTCAGTCCCAAAGCCCAGTGAGCGAGACGCTGTGTTACTGAAAGGTGATGTTCCATAAGCTTCGTCCGGGATTCCCGCCCCCCCCCCCAACCGACCGATCAGCCCAACTCAAAAAATCGATCGAGATACTTCACTAAAGTAGATATGTAGGGCTCAAAAAAGCCGCATATCTACGGATGGGGCCCGAAGGCGCGCAAGGACTTACTCAGGTAAAACGCCTGCGGGAGCACCAAGCCAGCGTTGTGAAATTTCGTCAAGCACGCCGGTCTTCTTGGCTTCAAGAATGATCTGGTTGACTCTCGCGAGCAGCTTGGCTTCGCCTTTTGGAACGCCGACGTAACAGGGCGCATTTGCCAAGATCACTTTTAGCTCAAGGCTCTGGTTCGGATTCTTTTGCTTGATTGCAGCGGCAACAGCGGTACCAGTTGCGAACATTTGGGTCTGGCCCGAAAGGAAAGCGGCTAGCGTCGCGTTGTTATCTTCAAACCGTTTTATAAGTGCCCCCGGCGCTAGACGCTGCAGTTCTTCGTCCTGCATCGATCCACGCGTGACCGAGATCGTCTTACCAGTGAGCTCGGCGAAAGTTTTCGCCGGCACTTCCTTGCTGCCGAAAATTGCGTCGAAGAAAGGAGCGTAAGCAACGCTGTAGTCGATGACCTTCTCGCGTTCTGCGGTTTTTCCGAGCGACGAAATGGTCAAGTCAGCTTTCTGCGTTTGCAGATATGCTACGCGGTTTGGACCTGTGACCGGAACCAGTTCCAGTTTGACACCGAGCTTTGTGGCGATGATCCCCGCCATCTCGATGTCATATCCTTTCGGCGCCATATCTGTGCCGACAAAGCCGTAAGGCGGGTAGTCTTGCGGCACAGCAACACGAATTGTCTTACGTGCAAGAATATTGGTCAATGCTTCATCAGCAGCGAAAGCATTGAATGTCAACACTGCGCACGCAATGCCAACGACTGAAAGTACGGAAAATCTGCGGTTCATGGTGCTTCTTTCTAAAAGTTTAGGTGGCAGGGAAATGGCTCGGGCTTAACTCTTTGCTAAGCCAGAAATAATAGGTTAAGTGCAGAAACTCTGCCGTAGAATTCTCGACCAAATGCAGTAGCCAAAAGATCAAGGCGCAGACTTTGGGCCTGCTGGTATATTGTTGACGAAGTGGTCGGTGTTCAACGAAGGTAATCAATCAATCCGGTATTACTGCGGTTGCGTCCACTTCCACAAGGTACTCAGGCCGCGCAAATGCTGAAACCACAATTCCGGTTGAAACTGGGAAGACCCCTTTTAGCCATCTGCCGACAACGCGGTAGACATCTTCGCGGTAGCGCGGGTCGGAAATATAGATGGTCAGCTTGCAGATATGTTGGAGATTTCCACCGGCTTCCCTCATGAGCATGTCGATGTTCTTCATCGCCTGTTCTGCCTGACCCGTCACGTCACCGATGCATACGCTTTCGGACGTATCGAGGTCCTGACCAATCTGGCCACGCAAGAAAACCATTTGTCCTCGGGCTACAACGGCCTGGCAAAGATCGTTGCTGATCGACTGCTCCGGATAGGTGTCTTTGGTGTTGAACGTGCGGATGCGAGTGTGTTCCATTTGGTGTGTGTGAGCGTTAACTTGAGGTGGAGATCAAGGATGGATTAGACTGGGGTATTCAGGGGTTGCTTCTTGTCGAAGTAGCCTGCCTTGATCGCGCTGCCTATCAGGTTGACAATAAGACGCCCGGCAGTGACGCAAGTTAGTTTGGTCGCAGTGTCTTTAGAGGGCTGAATTTCTACGATGTCCATGCCAACCACGCGTCCCTTTTTCACCAATCCATGGATTAGTTCACGGGCTTGAATGAAAGTTACGCCGCCCGGGGCCGGTCCATCGACGGCTGGCATGATGGTTGGGTCGAGGCCATCCGCGTCGATAGTCAGGTAGTAATTACCTCCTGCCGGAATGCGGTCTAGTACGGCTTGCATTCCAATTTGGTGCAGTTCATATGCGGTTATCAGCACTGCGCCATAGTCCACGGCGGCTTGGTAATCCGCAGGACGCCCGCTACCTTGGGCGCGCAGTCCAATTTGAACGATTTTCTTTATAAAGGGAAGCTCTGACGCTCGGCGTATTGGACTCGACAAACCGTCGCGTACGCCGTTAACTTCGTCACGCCAGTCAAGGTGTGCATCAACATGCACCAACGTGATCGGCCCGACCGTGTCGAAGGCACGAAGGACTGGTGTTGTAATTCCATGGTCGCCGCCTAGCACTATCGGCAATCCTCCGCCTTTGAGGATGTGCCGTATCGCCAGTTCGGCTTTTCGAAAGTGATCGCCCGGTTTGGCCAAGTCGGGCATCACATCCCCGCAGTCGACAAACCGCACGTCTGTGCGCCCCTGCAACATAGGACCGTCTATGTCGAAATCGTAGTGTTCTGGAGCGCGCACGATTCGGTCTGTCACGTCACGAATCGCTTGGGGCGCATTGGTCTGGTCGCAAGTAAAGCCACGCGGACTGTAAGCTGAGCCAAAGGGCATGCCGAGTATTGCGATGTCCGCTTGGACTCCTTCAAGTTGGGTGACCAACTCCGAATAGAGCAAAGTCTTGTGCCCAGTACGAGGCGGGACGGTAAGTGTTTCCATGGTCTAGCGACTCTTTCTCATTTGCTTTCTTGAACTTTATAGAACCTCATGCAAATCAAAAAATGATTGTTTTGGTGGTCAGGTCTTAAAAAACAATACCTTTTCGGCGACACTAGTTGCTCCCTGAACGATATGTGGGATTTTCAATTCATGATCAAACTAGACTTCGATGAGAAGGACCTGCGCTCTTTACGTGTTTTTTGTAGCGTTGCTCGCGCGGGCGGTTTCTCCGCTGCAGAATCAGAGTTGCTTATGTCTAAAGCGTCCATTAGTCGGCACGTTCGCGAGGTTGAGGATCGCTTAGGTGTTCGCCTTTGTGAGCGCGGCCCGGCTGGTTTCAGCTTGACTCCAGAAGGCGAAGTTGCGTTGAGGCTGGCAACTAGTGCACTGCGTGCCCTAGAAAAAATCAGGCCAGAGATTGATGCTGTGCATGGGGTCCTTTCAGGCGCGCTATCGATTGGTATCGGCGAACACGCCGCCTCCCATTTGGATTTTAAATTGCCTCAAGCTTTGGCACTTCTGCAGTTGCGTGCACCAAAGGTCAAGCCTGAGATCGCAGTCATGACCTTTACAGAGCTTGATCAAGCATTGCGGGAAAATCGTGTCGATATTGCCATTCGTGGAAGGTACGTCGAGGATGATGAATTCAACTATCTTCCGATCTACAAAGAGACCCATCGCGTTTATGTCTCGAGCCTGATTAAAAAGCAGGGCTCTACGAAGTTACCGCTGGTCTTTCGCCAGCATCCCTATGTGAGGCAGGCTATTGATATACATGGCTATAAGCGAGGGCCTGCAGCTGGCGGGCTTGACGCCATTGGAGTGTTCATAGCCACAGGGAACTATCAGGGGCTACTGCCAACGCACTTGGGCGATCGACTGAAGGACCTTCGCATTCAACCCGATAGCCCGAGCTTCAGTCACCCAATCTGCGCCGTGACCGATCCCCAGCATGCATTCACATATCGTGCTTCGATGTTCTTGAAAATTTTGGATGAGCTTCACGGACGGATAGGAGTTTCAACCACATGAGTGCATCTGGCGGTCAAGATCAGTCAGGGAACAATCGCGAAAAATTGTGTTCCCCGTCGCTTTGTTCCCCGCTATGTTCCCCGCTTTTGGTTTGGCTGTCAATGTAGGAGGCTGTACGCCATTGCAGCGTAAGTAACTGATTTACCAATGAAAAAGGCCTTTAAGAATCACTCCTTAAAGGCCTTTGTACTGTCTCTTGGTCGGTGTGAAAGGATTCGAACCTTCGACCCCTTGCACCCCATGCAAGTGCGCTACCAGGCTGCGCCACACACCGAACTGCGGTGAATTATAGCGGCGCGATGGTGCGCGTCAGGCGCTGGCCGAC
>CANJXQ010000157.1 GCA_947478805.1 Betaproteobacteria bacterium
GGACGCCGAGAAGCGCAGGCAGCGCTGGGGTTTCGGCGAGGACTGTCTGAGGGAGCGCAGCGACCGAGTTCCGCAGCCGCCAGCGCTGGCGAGCATCGCAGGGCAGTTTCGGCGATCAGTTGGAAACTGAGCGCCGAAACCGTCACCTCCGGGGTCGCCTTCTTTTGGTTACTTTTCTTGGCGAAGCAAGAAAAGTAACTCGCCGCAAGGCGAAACAGTGCTTCCCGCAAAAAATAGTCACTCGCCATCAGGCGAATCCGACGATCACTACCAGGCAATGCCTGCATCAACTAGGCAGTGCCCCCAACCGTCAACCCATCAATCCTCAACGTCGGCTGCCCGACACCAACGGGCACACTCTGCCCTTCCTTCCCGCAAGTCCCCACACCAGAATCCAGCGCCATGTCATTGCCCACCATCTTCACCCGCGTGAGCGCATCGGGGCCATTGCCGATCAATGTAGCCCCCTTCACCGGATAGGTGACCTTGCCGCCCTCGATCATGTAGGCCTCGGAGGCGGAGAACACGAACTTGCCGCTGGTGATGTCCACCTGGCCGCCGCCGAAATTGACGGCGTACAGGCCCTTCTTCACCGACTTGATGATCTCCGCGGGGTCCTTGTCACCGTTGAGCATGTAGGTATTGGTCATGCGCGGCATCACCACGTGCGCGAACGATTCGCGCCGGCCGTTGCCGGTCACCGGCACGCCCATGAGGCGTGCGTTGAGCGTGTCCTGCAGGTAGCAGCGCAGGATGCCATCCTCGATCAGCGTGGTGCATTGCGTCGGGTTGCCTTCGTCGTCCATGCTGAGCGAGCCGCGCCGGCCGGCAATGGTGCCGTCATCGACCACGGTCACGCCCTTCGAGGCGACGCGCTTGCCGATGCGCCCGGCAAAGGCGGAACTGCCCTTGCGGTTGAAATCGCCCTCGAGCCCGTGACCGATGGCCTCGTGCAGAAGGATTCCCGGCCAGCCAGGCCCCAGCACGACGGTCATGGTGCCGGCTGGCGCCGGGCGCGCCCGCAGGTTCACCAAGCCCTGCGACACGGCGTGGTCGGCATATTCGGCGAGGCGCGCATCGGTGAAGTAGGCGTAGTCGCTGCGCCCGCCACCGCCCGCCGAGCCCTGCTCGCGGCGGCCATTTTCTTCGACGATCACCTGCACCGACATGCGCACCAGCGGCCGCACGTCGGCGGCCATCATGCCGTCGGAGCGCGCCACCATGACCACCTCGTACTCGCCGGCCAATGACGCCATCACCTGGGTGACGCGCTTGTCCTTGTCGCGGCACAGCTTCTCCAGCTTTTCGAGCAGGCGCACCTTGTCGGCGTCGGCGATCGAGGCCAGGGGATCGAGCCCCGGATAGAGCACGCGGCTCAAGCCGCGCTGGTTCACGGCGGCGGGCTTCTGATTACCACCCTGGCCGGCGATGGCCCGCGTCGCCTTGGCCGCATCGTCGAGCGCCGCCCGGCTGATTTCATCCGAATAGGCGAAGGCCGTCTTCTCGCCGCTCACCGCACGCACGCCCACGCCCTGGTCGATGCTGAAGCTTCCCGATTTCACGATGCCTTCTTCGAGGCTCCAGCCCTCGTGGCGTGTGTACTGGAAGTACAGGTCGGCATAGTCCAGGCGATGCGTGAGCATGGAGCCGAACACGCCGGAAAGGTTCCCCGACTCGAGGTTGTTGGGTTCGAGCAAGAAATTGCTGGCAGTGCGAAAGAGAGAATCGGGTGCGTTCATGGCGCGGTCAAACCTGAAAAATTGAGGGGTTATTGCAGAACGTGCAGAACAGCGCATTGCGAATCATTCTACTCCCCGCGCCGGTCGCGCCAGCCGAGTCCCGCGGGCCGCCGGGCAGTGCGGCCGCAACCGCCATTTTCGAATCAATTCACCCGGCGGTGCTCGAGCGCCGGCAACTGGCTGCGCAGCTTGGCCGTATGCGCGGGATCCACTTCCGCAACCACCACGCCCTCTCCCTTGTCGAGTTCGGCAAGGATGACGCCCCAGGGGTCGATGATCATGCTGTGGCCGTGCGTGCTGCGGCCGTTGGCGTGCGTGCCGCCCTGCGCGGGCGCAATGACATAGGCAAGGTTCTCGATGGCCCGCGCGCGCAACAGCGGCTCCCAATGCGCCTTGCCGGTGGTCGCGGTAAATGCCGAGGGCACCCAGATGATGTCGGCGGGCCCGAATGCGCGGTACAGCTCCGGAAAGCGCAGGTCGTAGCACACCGACAAGCCCATGCGCCCGAACGGGGTGTCCACCGCAACCGGATGCAGGCCGTGCTCGATGGTGCGGCTCTCCTCGTAGCGCTCGGTGCCGTTGTTGAAGCCGAACAGGTGGATCTTGTCGTAGCGCGCCACGCGCTCGCCACGGTCGTTGAACACCAGGACCGTGTTCATGACCTTGGCCGGATCGGGGCACGCCAGCGGCACCGTGCCTCCCACCAGCCACACCTTGTACTTGGCGGCCGTCGCGGCGAGAAAAGACTGGATCGGCCCGCTGCCGTCGGGCTCGCGCACCGCCACCTTGTCGCTGTCGCGCAGGCCAAGGATGCAGAAATATTCGGGCACGCCAACGACGCGCGCGCCTTGCGCAGCCGCCTGCCCGATCAGCGCGTCGGCGCGCCTGAGGTTTTCATCGACATCGGGCGATGACACCATCTGCACTGCGGCTATCTTGAATTTTTCCTGGCTCATCCGCCATTCCTTTCACGCCATGGGCGTTGTCGTACACAACTTTACTGGTTCGACCCTGGCACATTCTTCGGCGTCTCGATCTTGGTGCGCTCGACCTTCGGGTCGTTCCAAGTTCCGGTCACGTCGTATTCAACGGAAAACGCCTGGCCCAGCGGGTCCTTGAGCAGGCGCTGGAACAGCGTGGCGATCACGCCGACCGCCGGGTTGGCCAGCAGGAGCGCGGTGATCGTGGATGCGCCGTCGCCCACCGACGGTACCACGCGCATGTGCAGGTTCTGAGTTTCACGTGCCAGGTCCACCGTGCCGCGCATATTGACCTGGGCGGAGGCACCCTTCATGCGGAAGTCCTGCGTACTCAACACACCCTTGGAAACCGTGGCCGTGCCGCCCAGCGTATCGTAGGAAAAGCCCTCGCGAAACATGTCGCGCAGGTCCAGCGTCACCAGCGACTGCAGCGACAGCACGCCGAGCAATTTTGCAATGCCAGGGTCCGCCTTGAGGAATTGGCCTTTTTCGGCGGTCAGCGACAGATTGCCGGTCAACGTGCCGAAGTCGATGCTTTGCGGACTGCCAGCCCAGCCGATCCTGCCTTCCATGCGCGCCGAACCGCTCTGCATCACTTTGGCGAAGCCCATGCGGTCGAGGTACTTCCCGGTGTCGTTGACCTCGAGCTTCAGGTTGACGTTGACGCTGGGTCGCGCCGCCCAGGTCTGCCAGATGCCATCGGCGCTCAGCGTCGAGTCGTCCGTGCTCAGCTGCAGCTTGTCGATGCGCCACTCGCGCGCCTCGTTGTTGGTTGCCAACAGTTCAAGGCGGCCGAGCTTCTTGTCACGTAGCGAGAATTCCTCAGCCACCACATCCAGCGCCGGGAGCTCCCGCTGCGGCACCGCCGTCGAAGCCGATGGCGCCACTCCTGCACTTGCAGGCAGGTCGTTGGGCAGCGTCAGGTACCGCAGCCTGGCCTGCACCCGACCGCGCCCCTCCGGGCGCCATTGCACCTCGCCCGCGAATTCCCTGGCCTCGACGGTGCCCGACCACTGGCTGGCCTTCGAAGTGGCACGTATCGAGAGGTCGCTGAAACGCTTGCCACTGACGTCCAGCGCGCCGATCTTGAGATTGATGGCCGCGAGCGCCGAAGGCGATGTCGCAGTAGTGGATGGGGCGGTTGCGCTGCTGTCGCCGACGGTCGCCTGCCAGCGCTCGACGTCGAGCACGGGCAGGTTTCCAGTAATCGTGATCCCTGCGCGATCAGGAACGGTGACCGCTTCGTTCAGTGCCACGATGCCGCGATCGACAGCGAACGACTTGCCGTCACTGCGGCGTATCACCAGCGCGTTCACGCGGCCCGCACCGCTGCCAAACGACGCGGACAGCACGTCGCCCCGTGCTGGCACCCGAAGCGACGGGAACCGCTTGAACACCTCGGCATCCGGGCTGACCGCGCGCTCGATGCGCACGGGTAGCACGTCGGCCGCGAGTTTCCCGAACGGCGGCGGCAGATCGATCGACACGCCCTGCAGGTTCGAATCCACCACCACATCGATCGCTCGCCTGCGAACGATGATGCTGCTCCGCCATGGTGCGGAACCGCTGACCTGCCCGGGCATCGGCAGGTCCAGCGCGCGTCGCACCGCAGCGATGTTGGCACTGCCTTGCGCCGCCAACACCAGGGCCCCATCGGCGCGCGGCTGCCCCGACACCGACACCGGGCCGCCGAGCAGTTGCGCCGTGATGCCGCGCGGCGCGATGCCGGCTTCCGAAAAGTCCAGTCGCCCGTTCACTTGCGTAAGCGCAGGCAATTCGTCGATCGTCACCTGGTTGTTCTGCAACTGGTAGCTGCCCGCCACCCGCGTCGCGGGGAGATTCCGGATCGGCAAGTCGATCCGGATCTGCAAGCGACCGTTCCCGCTCGCGCGTATGTCCTGCGTGGCACCCTCCACGTACTTTGCCACGGGCGACGTGTCGACGAATCGCAGGAACTCCGATGTGGGACCCTCGGCCTGGCCCTCGACAACCAGCAGTTCATTCGAGTGAAAGAGATCGGCGACGGTGGCTCGCACATTCACCGCGCGCGCGCCCAGGACATTGGCACGCTGAGACAGTATCTGCATGCGCGTACCCTCGAACAGGAGATCGCCCGCTGCCGCGGTGACGCGCGGCCAGCCCTCGGCATAGAGGTAATCAACGCCGGTGAATTTGCCGGCGACCTGAAAGGTGCCGTCCTTCGGCTCGGCAAACGGGAATCGTGCCAGGTCGCCCTTTATCTTCAGGCGCACATCGCTGACGCGGCCGCCGAGAATGGACTCGTCGAGATATTGGCGCGCGCGCGCATTGAGGTTCGGAATGTAACGCCAGCCATTGCGCGCATCGGCACGGGGAAACTGCCCGCTCAGGTCGATGATGCCGGGGGTGCCCGGTTTCAGCTCGTAGCTCCCTGACAGCGAGCCCGAAAAATCGGCGTTCGCCACGGCCACCTGCGCAAAGCTCAGGACAAGGTTTCCGCTTGCGTGCTTCCAGCCCAACTGGCCGTTCAGCGTGTCGAATACCGGCCGAGCCACCGCGACACGGTCCGACAGGTCGAGCTGGACATTCTTCGAGGCAACGTTCAGCGTGCCGCCCTTCTCGGTGGCCTCGGCCAGGCCCGACAGGTTGGAGAAACCCGGCAAGCCGGCGTTGGCGCGTGCGCCCACGCCATCGAAGCGCGCGCGAAACGCGAACTTCTGGGGATGTTCCGGATCGCCGTCCCAGGCGTACTTGAGGTCGAACAAGTGCCCACGCGGGTCGGTCTCCGCCAGGCGCTTGCGAAAGGGCGCGGGAAACGGGAGGAATTCGGCGATATGCGCGAGCGGCTCCAGGTCAAGCGCGTTGGCGGTGAATTCGCCGCGCGCTCCCTTGCCCGCGCCGGCCTCCTCCCGATGCACGGCAAAATCGGATGGCGCGAGGGCAGTACCGCCCTTGGTGCGCAGCACCACGCCACGACCGAACAGGTCCTGCGTCGCCTGAAACTCGCGCGGCTTGGTTTCGCCGGGCAAGATGTCCAACGGCCGCGACGCCTCAAGGCGCCCCTGCTTGGCACCGAGGCGGCCTCGCAGGAAATCGAGTTCCAGCATCGGCAACTCCGGCGACAGCCGTGCTGCTACGCCGGCCAGCGCCACGTCGGCCGTTGCCTCGCGGACCTGGTGCTCGGCGAAATCCACCCACAGTCGCACGCCCCCCTGCCCGGATTTCACTTCAATGGGATAGTCGATCCAATGTCGCCACGCCGCAAGATCGGTGTATTCGATCTCGGCGAACAGGCGCCCGCTCCAGTCCTTGAGCCGCGCCAGGCTGCCGCCACGAAGCTCGCCGCGCACATCCAGCGCCGATGCCAGTTCGCGCGCAGTGAGCGCGCGCAATGCAAAGCGATGCTGGTCGCCGCTGTTGCGCACCAGCAGATTGACGCCGACGAGTTCGAGCCGCTTCGCCCGGCGTTGTTCGTCGTCCCAGGCGATGCGTCCGTCGCGGATCAATACGGCGCGCTGCGCCAGCAGCCAGTCGGAAAATCCCGGCGCGTTGACGTCGCTGCGCAAACGCATGCCGGCCACGTAGAGGATGCCTTCGCTATCCCGGCGCACCTCGAGGTCGGGCCTGTCGAGGGTGAGCGACTCGAAGCGCACCGTGCCGTAGATCAGCGACGACCATCCGACCACCGCCTCGATGACCGGGAGGGACAGCGCGACGCGCCCCTCGCGGTCGTGGATGCGCACATCGGAGAGATTGATTTCCGGTCGCAGGCCCTGCCATCCCGCCTGCACGGAGCCAACCGTCACTCGCTCACCCACCGCGTTGGACACGGACCGCTCTATCACATCGGAATAGCGGCCAATGTTGGGAAGCAGCCAGTACCGCAATCCCAGGAAAACCCCGGCCAACAGGAAATAGGCCGCCACCAGCGACCAGCCTAGAATCGCCGTTGCAGTCCGCCAGCGCGGATGCTGCTCGAGACTCCGCTCGATGACCTGCTCGGCGGCGTGTTCCAGCCTGACTGCGGTATCTCCCGCCGCGGCCAATGCATCCCCAAGACCACTGTGCTGGCCTTGCTGCGGATTCTCGTCCCCCGTCTTGTTCGGATCGTTCAACGCTTCGCCGTTCACGATTGGAATTTGGCCGCGACTTGCCGCGGATGTCAGTCGGGTGCCGGCACCTCGCCAGGGCTTAGAATGAAGCCCATGACTCGGATTCAACCAGGCGTCACGACAGCACGCCATCACGCCACCGTGCCGCCCCTTGTCAGCCCGCTGGCATTTTACCCGCAACGATACGCCACCGCCCCCGTACTTGGAGCGCCTGACAGAACCTTCTTGCGCTAACGCATGACTGCACGCACCACGCCACCCGTCGCCGGAAAGTCCAGGAAAACGCATACTGCGGGCCAACTGCCGCCTGCCGCGGAGTTTTCGCGCTACGCGCGTCAGCTGCTTGAGGCCCGACCCGAGCTCGAAGAAGAGATATCGACGGCGACGCGGAGTGCATGGACGCCCGCCGCGATGCTCGCCTTTCTCGATACGCACAAGAACCGCGACCTGGAAGCCACGCTGCGCGAGCTGCGCGCTCGCGTGATGCTGCGAACCATGCAACGTGACCTCACGGGCCTGGCCTCCCTCGCCGAGGTGTGCGGCGCCATGACCGGGCTGGCTGAAGTCGCCATCGCTGCTGCCATCGACGCGCTTACGCCTGAACTCGACCAGAGCATGGGAATTCCCGTTGCGCCCCCCGAGTCCAGGGATGCCGGCAAGCGCCAGCCATTGCTCGTGGTGGGCATGGGCAAGCTGGGAGGCGGGGAACTCAACGTCTCCTCGGACATCGACCTGGTGTTCGTCTATCCCGAGGAGGGCGAAACCCGCGCGCGGACCGGCAGCGCCAATGGAGAATCGCCTGCCGTCCGGCGCGAGGTCAGCGTGCACGAATATTTCAGCGCGCTGGGCAAGCGCGTCAACGCGCTGCTGTCGAAACGCACCGCCGACGGGTACGTCTTCCGCGTGGACATGCGCCTGCGGCCCTGGGGGGACGCGGGGCCATTGGCCATCAGCTTCGACGCTTTCGAGCAATATCTCGTGACCCAAGGCCGCGAGTGGGAACGCTATGCCTGGATCAAGGGTCGGGCGCTCACCGGCGATGATGCGTCGCGCCATGCGCTCGAGCAACTGGTACGTCCCTTCGTGTTCCGCAAGTACCTTGACTACGGCGCCTTCGCCGCCATGCGCGACCTGCACGCGCAGATCCGCGAAGAGGTGGCGCGGCGCGAACTGGCCGCCCATGTCAAGCTCGGGCCGGGCGGCATCCGCGAGATCGAATTCATCGCACAGGCCTTCCAGCTCATCCGCGGCGGACGCGAGCAGGCCCTGCAGGCGCGTCCGACGCTGGAGGTGCTCGCGTTGCTGCAGGCGCGCCAGCTCATCTCCGCCGAACAAGCCGATGGCCTTCGCAACGCCTACGACTTCCTGCGCCGCGTCGAACACCGCCTGCAGTACCTCGACGATGCGCAGACCCACGAATTGCCGGAGGACGAAGCCGATCGCCTGCTGGTTGCGCGCTCCATGGGGTTCGCCCAGTGGCCCGAGTTCATGACGGCCCTCGATGCGCACCGAGCCGTCGTTTCGCGCCAGTTCGAGCAGACCTTCACCACGCAGCAGGAACGCCCGCGCCATGCGCTTGCCGCGCTGTGGAGCGCCGGCGACGAGCCGAAGCCGGAAAACCTGGCGCGCCTTGGGGAGCTGGGCTTCGAGGATCCGCAGGCGGCGTGCTCGCGCCTGGCCGCCATGCGCCGCAGCGGGCGCTACCGGCAGCTACCCGAGGCCAGCCGCGACCGCCTCGACGCGCTGATGCCGCGACTGATCGAATTGTCGGCCGCGCGCGGCAACCCCGATGTCACGCTGGGGCGCTGCCTTGACCTGGCGGAATCCATCAGCGGGCGATCGCCCTACCTGGCGCTGCTCGACGAACACCCGGCGGCGCTCGAGCGCGTCGCAGGCATGCTGTCGGCGTCGCCCTGGGCGGCCGAATACCTGACCGGCCATCCGGTATTGCTCGATGAGCTGATCGACTCGCGGCTGCTCCTGGCCGCGCCCGACTGGGCTGCATTCGGCCGCCAGCTGCGGGCCACACTGCTCGATCACGCGGGCGACGCGGAACGCCAGATGGACGCGCTGCGCGACGCGCACCACGCCCAGATGTTCCACCTGCTCGCGCAGGACCTCGCCGGCGCGCTCAGCGTCGAGCATCTGGCCGACCGCCTGTCGGATCTGGCCGATCTCATGCTGCAAGTCACGCTGGAAGTGTGCTGGAC
>CANJXQ010000158.1 GCA_947478805.1 Betaproteobacteria bacterium
CGACGCCATCGAAGCGCGCCTTGCATCGCTTGCGGCGCAGGCCGAGGATGCGGTGCGCTCCGGCTACAGCATCATCATCATTTCCGACCTGAAGATGTCCTCCGAGCAGCTGGCCATACCGGCGCTCCTGGCGTTGTCCGCGATCCACCAGCACCTGACCAACAAGGGCTTGCGCACTAGCGCCGGCCTCGTGGTCGAGACAGGCTCGGCGCGCGAAGTGCATCACTTCGCGCTCCTCGGCGGCTACGGCGCGGAAGCCGTGCATCCCTATCTTGCGCTGGAGACCCTGCTGCATATCCAGGACCTGCTGCCTACCGACATCGACGGCAAGAAGGCCATCAAGAATTTCGTCAAGGCCGTCGGCAAGGGCTTGCGCAAGGTCATGTCCAAGATGGGCATCTCGACCTACATGTCCTACACCGGCGCACAGATCTTCGAGGCCGTTGGACTGTCGCGCGCGCTGGTCGACAAGTACTTTACCGGGACGACCACTAACGTCGGTGGCATCGATGTGTTCGACGTCGCGGAAGAGGCCATTCGCGCGCACAAGGCGGCATTCGGCAATGACCCGGTCCTCGCCAATGCGCTCGATGCCGGCGGCGAATACGCCTTTCGCATTCGCGGCGAAGAGCACATGTGGACACCGGATGCGATTGCCAAGCTGCAGCAGTCGACCCGGGCGAACAACGCGCAGACCTACCGCGAATACGCCAACATCATCAACGACCAGACCCGTCGGCACATGACTTTCCGCGGCCTGTTCGAGTTCAAGATCGACCAGTGCCAGCCGGTGCCGATCGCCGAAGTCGAATCGGCGGCGGATATCGTCAAGCGCTTCTCCACCGGCGCGATGTCGCTGGGGTCGATCTCCACCGAAGCACACGCGACTCTGGCCGTGGCCATGAATCGCATCGGCGGCAAGTCCAACACGGGAGAGGGTGGCGAGGATCGTAAGCGCTTCCCCATCGTCAAGGCGGGCGAGACCCTGGCCTCGCGCCTGGGCGCCGGGCGCATCGAATCGGATATCGCGCTCAAGGAAGGCGACTCGCTCAAGTCGAAGATCAAGCAGGTCGCCTCGGGCCGCTTCGGCGTCACTGCCGAATACCTGATGTCGGCCGAAATGATCCAGATCAAGATGGCTCAGGGCGCCAAGCCCGGTGAGGGCGGACAGCTGCCCGGCAAGAAGGTGTCCGAGTACATCGCAGAGTTGCGCTGCTCCACGCCCGGCGTCGAGCTCATCTCGCCGCCGCCGCACCACGACATCTACTCCATCGAAGACCTGGCGCAGCTCATCCATGACCTGAAGAACGCCAATCCCAAGGCTGCCATCTCGGTCAAGCTGGTGTCCGAGGACGGCGTCGGCACTGTTGCTGCGGGCGTCGCCAAGGCCAAGGCCGACCATGTCACCATCTCCGGCCACGACGGCGGCACGGGGGCGAGCCCGCTGTCATCCTTGAAGCACGCTGGTACGCCATGGGAACTCGGACTCGCCGAAACGCAGCAGACGCTGGTGCTCAACAAGTTGCGCAGCCGCATCGCCGTGCAGGTGGATGGCCAGATCAAAACCGGTCGCGACGTCGTCATCGGCGCCATGCTGGGCGCCGATGAATTCGGCTTCGCCACCGCACCGCTGGTGGTCGAGGGCTGCATCATGATGCGAAAGTGCCACCTCAACACCTGCCCGGTCGGCGTTGCCACGCAAGACCCGGTGCTGCGCAAGAAATTCACCGGCAAGCCAGAGCATGTCATCAATTTCTTCTTCTTCGTCGCCGAGGAAGCGCGTCAACTCATGGCAAGTCTCGGCATTCGCAGGTTCAGTGACCTCATCGGCCGCGCCGACCTGCTCGATATGAAGAAGGGCATCGAGCACTGGAAGGCGAAGGGGCTCGACTACTCGAACATCTTCTACCAGCCGAAGATGGGCCCGGAAGTCTCGCGCTTCCAGACCGAAACCCAGGATCACGGGCTCGACAAGGCGCTCGACAACCGCCTGATCGAACTGGCGCAGCCGGCGCTCCTGCGCGGCGAGAAGGTCAGCATCGACATCCCGATCCGCAACATCAACCGCACGGCGGGCACCATGCTCTCGGGCGAAGTGGCCAAGCGCTACGGCAACGAAGGCCTGCCCGACGACACCATCCATGTTCGCCTCGCCGGTTCGGCCGGTCAGAGCTTCGGCGCATTCCTCGCGCGCGGCATCACGCTCGACATCGTCGGCGAGACCAACGACTACGCCGGCAAGGGCCTGTCGGGCGGGCGCATCAGCGTGCAGCCCTCGCCCAAGTTCCGGGGCGTGCCTGGTGAGAACATCGTCACCGGCAACGTGGTGCTGTACGGCGCCATTGCCGGCGAAGCGTACTTCCGCGGCGTGGCCGGCGAGCGTTTCGCCGTGCGCAACTCCGGTGCGCAGACCGTGGTCGAAGGCGTGGGCGACCACGGCTGCGAATACATGACCGGCGGCACGGTCGTTGTGCTGGGCATCACCGGTCGCAACTTTGCTGCCGGCATGTCCGGCGGCATTGCCTATGTGCTTGACGTCGACGGACAGTTCGAGAAGCGTTGCAACACGGCCATGGTGGCGCTCGAGCCCCTGCTCACCGAATCCGAGCAACAAGGCAAGGTCTCGAAGGACCTCTGGCACATGGGCCAGGCCGATGAGGCCATCGTGCAGCGCATGATCCAGAACCATGCGCGCTACACCGGCAGCGCGCAGGCGAAGGACATCATTGCGCGCTGGTCGGAATTTCGCACCAGGTTCGTGAAGATCTTCCCGCACGAGTACCGCCGTGCACTGGGCGAGCTGGCAGCGGCCGGCAAGAAAGCTGCTGCGTAGGGAAACGACGCAGGGGTTCGGGCCCCTTCCCAAACCAAATTGGGCGGCGGGGCCTTCCCGAACCCCCGCACCCCCGGTCACTACGGGGCATGCCCCGTCTTGATCGGAAGTCTGGCACGAGTTATTGAACGAAAGAACGAACCATGGGCAAGATCACCGGATTCATGGAGTACCAGCGCCTCGCGGAAGCCAACGAGGCGCCAGAGACGCGCAAGAAGCACTATCGCGAATTCGTCGCGCATTTGTCCGACGCCGACGCCAAGATCCAGGGCGCGCGCTGCATGGACTGCGGCATCCCGTTCTGCCAGAACGGTTGCCCGGTGAACAACATCATTCCGGACTTCAACGACCTCGTCTACAAGCAGGACTGGGCGCGCGCCATCGAGACGCTGCACTCGACCAACAACTTCCCCGAATTCACCGGTCGCATCTGCCCCGCGCCCTGCGAGGAGGCCTGCACGCTGCGCATCAATGAAGACCCGGTCGGCATCAAGTCCATCGAACACGCCATCATCGACCGCGCCTGGCAAGAGGGCTGGGTCAAGCCGCAGCCGCCCGCAGCAAAAACCGGCAAGCGCGTCGCCGTGATCGGTGGCGGCCCTGCGGGGATGGCCTGTGCGCAGCAACTCGCCCGTGCCGGCCACGAAGTCACCGTCATCGAAAAGAACGACCGTGTCGGCGGACTGCTGCGTTATGGCATCCCCGACTTCAAGATGGAAAAGTCGCACATCGATCGCCGCCTCGAGCAAATGAAGGCGGAGGGGGTGAAATTCCTGACCAACACCGTGGTTGGAAACGCTCCTGTCGGTGCAGGTAACGGCAAGGCCGCCCCGCTCGATCCAAAGAAGCTGCTGGCCGACTACGATGCCGTGGTCCTCACTGGCGGCGCCGAAATGCCTCGCGACCTGCCCATTCCCGGCCGCGATCTCGATGGCGTGCACTTCGCCATGAATTTCCTGCCCTTGCAGAACCGCCGTGTTGCAGGCGACAAGAGCGTTCCCGACCTGTGGTCCACCGGCAAGCATGTCGTGGTGATCGGCGGCGGCGACACCGGGTCGGACTGCGTGGGCACCTCCAACCGCCATGGCGCCAAGTCCGTGTCGCAGTTCGAAGTCATGCCCAAGCCCGTCGATCCGCTGCGCAACCCCGTGTGGCCCTATTGGCCGATGCGACTGCGCACCTCGTCATCGCATGAGGAAGGCGCCAACCGCGACTGGGCGATTTCAACCAAGGAATTCATCGGCAAGGGCGGGAAAATCACGGGCCTGAAGGCCGTGCGCGTGGAGTGGAAGGACGGCAAGATGGTCGAAATTGCCGGCTCTGAATTCACCATGCCCGCCGACATCGTGCTGCTCGCCATGGGGTTTGTGTCGCCGGTGCAGTCGGTGCTGGAATCCTTCGGCGTCGACAAGGACGCGCGCGGCAACGCCAAAGCCACCACGGACGGCGAAGGCTGCTACGCCACCAACGTGCCCAAGGTCTTTGCCGCCGGCGACATGCGTCGCGGGCAGTCGCTCGTCGTCTGGGCCATCCGCGAAGGACGCCAGGCTGCCAGGGCCGTGGATGAATTCCTCATGGGGTCCTCGGTTCTTCCAAGGTAGTTGCGGCCCGCCGGGCCGGCGCGGTCCCCGCTCTGAAACAGCGTTGCTGAGCTTACGCAGCAAGCGGCGTGGTCCTCGCTCTAAAACAGCGCCGCTGAGCTTGCGAAGCAAGCGGCGCGGTCCTCAATACAGCGCCGCTGAGCTTGCGAAGCAAGCGGCGCGGTCCTCAATACAGCGCCGCTGAGTTCGCGAAGCAAGCGGCGCGGTCCTCAATACCGCCAGCGCTGCCCAGTCGTCGTGGCGGGCTTCGATGGCATTCCGAATGTCACCGTCAGTTGGGAAGGCGCATGCTGCGTCGTGTCCGAATGGCGACGTTCCGGGTGAGGCTGATGGGGTGTGCGTTGCGGCACTGCCGCCCTGATCACCACCGGCTGCACGATCACCTGCCTGATTACCGGGGCCCGAACCACGGCAATGATTGCATGGCTTTCCTCGAGATCGGCGCGATCGCAATCAACGCGCCGATCCGCCAGGCAACGCTCGCGAAGTTCCTTGCGCCGCTGAGCCGCCTTGCTGGCCTGCGACTCGCTGGCCTGGGATCGGGCCTGCCGCTCTGCTTCCAGGTCGCGCTCGAGCTGTGTGACACGCTCCTTGAGCACACGCTCATAGTTGGTAAAGCCTGCCTTGCCCAGTGATTCTGCAGAGGAGTATGTGCTTACAGTGGCAGATTGGGGAACAATCAGCTCCAGCTGTCCGCGCGACTTTGCCTGTGGCGGAGGAACGTTGGTGTAAGTCACCGCGCCGTTCTCGTCCACCCACTTGTACATCTGCGCATGCACGGCCGTTGCCGCACAGCTGAGGATCAGAACCGTGGCGGCCAAACGTGCGGGCAGTGTGAATAGTGTGAAATTTGTCACGCGCATGTAGCGATCAACGGGGCAGAAGGCCGCCGGATGACATCGCCAACCGGGAGTTACATTTCACCCGACGCGCAGGGCATTCGGAACATGCGTCACGCGCCACCCACAGGCGTGCAACGCCTGCGGCAATGCGACGGCACGGCAACGAGCGGGCAGGGGCTGCGTGCTACCATCGTTGCACCACCGCCAGCCCCTGCGCACACCTCGCGCCAAGCCCATGCGGAAATCATCCATTGACGCCAAGTCCCTGAATACGACCATGAACATCGTCATTCTCGCCGCCGGTCAGGGCAAGCGCATGCATTCCGACCTGCCCAAGGTCCTGCACCCGTTGGCCGGTCGCGCCCTGCTCGCCCACGTGCTCGCTACGGCGCATGCGCTGAAACCTCGGTCGATCTGCATCGTCTACGGGCACGGTGGTGACGCGGTGCGGCAACACTTCGAGAAAGCCTCGCAGGCGGACGTCGACGTTGCCTGGGCCAGGCAGGAACCGCAGTTGGGGACCGGGCACGCCGTCATGCAGGCCATGCCGCTACTGAAGGACGCATCCCAGACGCTGGTCCTTTACGGCGATGTGCCGCTCACGCGCGTCGAGTCGCTGCAACGCCTGTTGGCTGCGGCTGGCCACGGTGAAACAGGCGGGCTGGGAATCCTCACCGTTGATCTTGAGGATCCCACCGGTTATGGTCGCATCGTGCGCGATCCGGCGGGACGCTTGGTGCGCATTGTCGAGCAGAAGGATGCCACCCCGGCCGAGCGCGCCATCACCGAAGTCAACACCGGCATCATGGTGCTGCCCACCGCGCGACTGCGCGCCTGGCTGGACAAGCTCGGCAACGACAATGCGCAAAAGGAGTATTACCTCACCGACGTGGTCGCGTTGGCGGTCGCCGACGGCATCCCGGTGCATAGCGCGAAGCCCGATGCGGTGTGGGAGACGCTCGGGGTCAACAGCCGCAGCCAGCTCGCCGAGCTCGAGCGCACCTTCCAGCGCAACCTCGCCAGCCAGTTGCTTGAGGACGGCGTCACGCTGGCCGACCCGGCGAGGATCGACATCCGCGGCACCCTGGCGGTCGGCCGCGATTGCAGCATCGACGTGAACTGCGTGTTCGAAGGCAATGTGGCGCTGGGTGACGGCGTATCCATCGGCCCCAACTGCGTCATCAAGAACGTTTCCATCGCCGCCGGCACCCGCATCGAAGCCTTTTGCCACCTCGAGGACGCCGAGGTGGGTGAGCGCTGCCGCATCGGCCCCTATGCGCGCCTGCGGCCGGCCGCCGTGCTGGGCGAGGACGTACACATCGGCAACTTCGTCGAAGTCAAGGCCAGCCGCATCGGCGACCGCTCCAAGGCCAATCATCTTTCCTACGTCGGCGATGCCACCGTGGGCAAGGACGTCAACATCGGCGCGGGCACCATCACCTGCAACTACGACGGCGCGAACAAGCATCGCACCATCATCGAAGACGAAGTGCACATCGGATCGGACACCCAGCTGGTCGCGCCGGTGACCATCGGCAAGGGTTCGACGACTGCCGCAGGCGCCACTGTGTACAAGGACGTGCCGCCCGGCGGCCTCGTTCTCACCAAGGCCGAGCAGGTGTTCAAGCCCGGATGGCAGCGGCCGGTGAAGAAGCCGAAGAAGTAGCGATGATCAGAATTGTCCTGTCCATCCAGTAGCAGCGGGTATGGATGGACGAACTTGATATGAATAAGAAGTGACACCGGAGTAACCCAGACATGTGCGGCATTGTCGGCGCCATCGCCAAACGGAACATCGTTCCCATCCTGCTCGAGGGCCTGAAGCGCCTCGAATACCGCGGCTATGATTCCGCGGGGCTTGCCGTGGTCGACGCCGGGTCGCTGAAGCGCATCCGCTCCACCGGCCGCGTTGTCGAGCTCGAGAAGCTCGCCCAGGCCGACGCCCTGTCGGGTGATCTCGGCATCGCGCACACGCGCTGGGCCACGCACGGCGCGCCCGAGGAGCGCAATGCCCATCCGCATGTCTCCGGCGGCGTGTCGGTGGTGCACAACGGCATCATCGAGAACCACGACCCGTTGCGCCAGAAGCTGCGAGCCAAGGGCTATGAATTCGTCTCCGATACCGACACCGAGGTCATTGCCCATCTCGTGCACTCCAATCTTCAGGGGGGTCCCAGTTCCGAACACGCGCTATTCGACGCCGTGAAGAAGACCGTCGCCGAACTCATCGGTGCCTACGCCATCGCCGTGGTCTCCGAATCCGACAAGAGCCGCTTCATCGTCGCGCGCCACGGCGCGCCGCTGCTCCTGGGCGTGGGCGACGGCGAGAACTTCGCCGCCTCCGACACCTCGGCGCTCATCCAGGTCACCCAGCGCGTGGTCTACCTCGAGGACGGCGATGTCGCCGAAGTCACCCTCAAGGGTTACACCATCTGTGACGCCAAGGGCAAGACCATCGAGCGGCCCATATTCGTGTCACAGCTCACGGCGGGCGCCGTCGAACTCGGCCCGTACAAGCACTACATGCAGAAGGAAATCTTCGAGCAGCCGATGGCCGTGGCCAACACGCTGGAGATGGTCACCAGCGCCCAGTCCATCGCCCCCCAGCTCTTCGGCGTGGACGCCGAGAAAATCTTCCGCGACATCGACGCGGTGCTGATCATCGCCTGCGGCACGAGCTATCACGCCGGCATGGTGGCGCGGTACTGGATGGAAAGTTTTGCGGGCATTCCCTGCAACGTCGAGATCGCCAGCGAATACCGCTACCGCGACTCGGTGTCCAATCCGAAGTCGCTGGTCATCACCATCTCGCAGTCGGGCGAAACCGCCGACACCCTGGCCGCCCTGCAGCACGCCAAGGCCATCGGCCACCGTCACAGCCTGTCCATTTGCAACGTGCCCGAATCGGCGCTGGTGCGCGGCTCAGACCTGCGCTTCCTCACGCGTGCCGGGCCCGAGATCGGCGTCGCCTCGACCAAGGCTTTCACCACCCAGCTGGCGGCGCTTGCGCTCCTCACCATGGTGCTCGCCAAGCTGCGAGGGAGGTTGTCGACTGAGCGCGAAGCCGAATTGCTGCAGTCGCTGCGCCACCTGCCGACCGCCTTGCAAAGCGTGCTGCAGGTCGAACCGCAGGTAAAGGTGTGGGCAGAAAAGTTCGCCACCCGGCACCATGCGCTGTTCCTCGGCCGCGGCGTCCATTACCCCATCGCCATGGAAGGCGCGCTCAAGCTGAAGGAGATCTCCTACATCCACGCCGAGGCCTATGCGGCGGGCGAGCTGAAGCACGGGCCGCTCGCGTTGGTGGACAAGTACATGCCGGTCGTCGCCATCGCGCCCAATGACGCGCTGATCGAGAAGCTCAAGTCCAACCTGCAGGAGGTGCGCGCGCGCGGTGGCGAGCTGCATGTGCTCGCCGACCAGGACACGCGCATGACGGCGAGCGATGGCCTCCACGTCATCCGCATGCCCGACCACGCCGGAATCCTGTCGCCCATCCTGCATACCATTCCCTTGCAACTGCTCGCCTACCATGCGGCCTTGGCGCGCGGGAACGATGTGGACAAGCCCCGCAACCTGGCCAAATCCGTGACGGTGGAATAGTCCCGGTAGGACCTTTGCCGGAGATTCCCGGCAGTGGTGAACCAAAGCACCGCAGTCTTTGCTCAGATCCACTGACGCTGGACATCCGTCCACTGAGCC